>SKWF01000300.1 GCA_007129085.1 Balneolaceae bacterium
AAAATTAACAACCTGATCTTCACCCAAACCCATCCGAATTAACCATTCCGATTTTTCTTTTTCTGCTAAAAATTTCAATTCATCGATCAAACTGCTGAGCTGGTAACTGCTCATTTTAAGAAGTTGGTCTTCAATCAATGATGTCTCGCCTTCTTGCGAACGAAGTTCCAACGACTCCATAAATCGATCCGGCAGACGCTGAAATTTTTCAAGTTCGGAGAGTTGTTCATTGATCAGCACGATTCGAATAAAGCCAAATCGCATATCTGCAAGCCACTCCGATTTGGAGGATTCAATCTCTTTTTTCACCTCTTCAACTCTCTGGTCACGATATTGGCGAAGATTTCTGAAATGGCCGGGAGTACGTAATTCTTGTTCGATAAACGCAAACTGCTCCCGTTCTGAGCGTGGATCGGTATTCAAGTACTCCAGATCGTAATGAAGTTCAGGATTTAATCTGACTGCATCAGCATTCTCTCCCTGAACCAGAAACTCCAGATGGTTTTCGAATTGCTCCCACTCCGGACTGTGATTTTCAGCAAGACGATCAATATCATCAAGTGAGACTTGAATAGACTGGCCTATAAGAATAGGCCCATTGCCCAATAACAGCATCAGAAAAGTTAGTATGAAAAATTTCATAGATATTAGTTTCATATCAATAATAGGTATAAGCGATTTGAGTTCAATCTATAGACTATCAGGAAATCTGGATATACAGTTCCACCGAATAGGAATAATAGCCGGTAAAATCAGGGCGAAAGAGTAGAATCAGGTTTTGACGAGGAGTATTGTCAAATAGATATAGAGATACCCCGTTCGGTCTGTGATACCGGTTTGATTAGCTGAGAGGCGGGCCGCGATACGTGGTGGTCAACAAATTTGGAGGCAGTGGTGGCGGGCCTGTCCTGGGTTCGACAAAAAGAGTTTCTTGAAGCTGATCCGGAGACAGACTAATAGCTAGTTTATCCGCATGGAATGGAGGAGGATTAATTTGAAGTGAGTGGATATGATCCCAGTCTCCAATAAGATGATCTACCTCTTCCTGATGTTCATCTTCTCCGAAATCGTGGTCATGAGGATGAGATACTTCGTGCAGACTCCACTCGATCTGGTATCCATCCTCCGTTTCAATAGTATGAACATGAACAAATCGATATACCTGTGTTAGTGCCAGGTAGCAAAACAGAATAGCTATAATTGGTATTTGAATATATCTGTTGTCCATATATTGTGACCAACATAATCAGAATTCTGCTAAAAACCATTTACAGCATTTTAAATTCGAGTACTGAATGGCATTTTTTACTCGATTTAAAACACATCACTATTCAGGTTACATCTCTTTTTATACCCCTTTTTAAATCCACTATCTGTTGGAGTTGGTACGGACTTGGCAGGGTATAAGCATGAGCATTATTTGAACATTTTTGATTCACTACCTACTTCAAATAGTTATGCTTATCTATTCGTTTGAAATCTGCAACCTGTTCCGTTGACAAAATTGGAATTAGTTGAAAACAACCTTGTAGATGTAAATGGGAATCCCTTATATTTGATGCTCTCGATTAATCGAGAAAACGCCTCGGTGGCGGAATTGGTAGACGCGTTGGACTTAAAATCCAATTGGTATTTAAATGCCAGTGCCGGTTCGAGCCCGGCCCGAGGTACAAGCCTTCATCTGTTTTCAGGTGAAGGCTTTTTTTATGCTCATAATTTTTGCAAATACACTGGGGTGAGTCATAGTCCGACTCCCGGTGGAAGCCTGTCCTGAGCAAAGTCGCAAGAATCTCGGCCCGAAGTACTAACCCTGATTTCAGCTATGAGATCAGGGTCTTTAATGGCTAAATTTCATGACCTATCAACTGGTGAAGATTTAACTTAGCAGTTAATAAGGGCGGCCTTAAGCATCAAACCTCTCCTATTCGCATTTTTAATATTTCACTTCGTTCAGCTAAAAGAATCTTTTATAGATATTTGACATGTGGGAACGAACCCGCCCCTTAAAAAGATTGAGTGAAAAGTACTTTTTATACAAGAGATAAAACAAAAAATAAAATGTAAAAAACAATGAATAAAATCATATCTATAACATTTATCATGAGTACGCTACTGCTATTAACGGGATGCAGTGACACAACCGTTAACAGTAACGGTACAGATACGTTAACCTTTGCCCCTGAAATAGAGGCAGAAAAACGAGCACCCGCACCCGGTAATGAAACAATTGCTGAAATAGTCATTAGTGCGGCAACAGCAGATGAAGATGCTGAATTTACCCTGTTACTTGACGCACTTGTTTATGCAGATTTGGCCGGAGTATTTGATGGCAACGATCAATACACGGTGTTTGCACCTACCGATGATGCATTTGGAAATCTTGTTGAGGCCCTTTCTGCATCCCTAGACTCCGATATCCTTGATCAAGAGGGACCGTTCGCTGCAATTGATGACCTTCTTGGCGAAAATACGGTTGCCAACGTCCTCCTTTATCATGTAACAGAAGGAAGACGTGCCAGCAACAGTGTTGTACCCAATAATCCAAGAGCAAGGGATCGTAAAATCACAACTCTGCTCGGCGAAACATTCTCCGTAAACAGCAGTGCAGGTATCACAGCTATAGGAAACAGTGCCACTATTCTAATACCTGATTTGAGCGCATCTAACGGTATTATTCATGTTATCGACACCGTTATACTTCCTGTAGAACTGTAATTATTCTGAACATTTTTGCAGCTTTTAAAAGCCGGTGCATCGTAACTATGCAGCGGCTTTTTTAGTTAACAACTTGTCCCGCCCTGGAATAAGTTGACATAAAATCGGACATCTAAAAGGCTTTTTTATAGATAAGGAAATCAATCGTTCATTAAGCATTGGATGAATCATGAAAACACAATAGAGTTGATCAAAAAAAATTTCATCATACCTGTAATTCGTACCACAATCACGCTCAGTTTTACAGCTTTTTCCGGACAATTAAAATCAAACATCATGAATCACCTCAAAATACTTTTACGTTCGTAGGATTGGCCCTTCTGTTTCAAGACAATGATGGTGCTACAGATGCTTTATCAAATCATCAGAGTAAAAAAAACCGCTACATGATATGTTCCGGGTCCTGAATTTCGGGACCTTCCATATGGGATTTACCCCGGATGCAAATACCACGAAATTTGATGAGCATGACAGGGAGAATCAACAAAAGGTTCATGAAATCACAGAAAAACTATCTGATTTTGAACCTACCATAATAATTGTGGAAACACCGCCTGAGTATGATGAAGATCTCCATGAAGCCTACCACAGCTACAAAGAAAATCCCCCCTTTACACAAACCCACTCGATGATCCTTTTACGTCATCTTTCTTTTCAAACTCAATTTTACACCCAAATCCGCCTCCTTCTCTATCAAAATTGATATCCGCACCCAGCTGCTTCGATAAGATTGTCAAAAGGGTCATTCCAAAGGTACTGGATTTATCAGGGTTGAAATCGTCAGGTAAGCCAATCCCATTATCTTTAACAGTTATCTTAATACTGCCACTTTCCTCTTTAAAACGAACGACTATTTCACCTTCATTTTTATCCGGAAAAGCGTGTTTCAGTGAATTTGTAATCAATTCATTACATATCATACCACACGGAATCGCTTGATTGATATTCAGCTCCAAATCATCAATCTCTTTTATGATGGTAACATCTTTTCCTTCCGACGGTATGGTTTTTTCGATTGTCTCTAAAAGCTCATCTAAATAGGTATTAAATGATATATGCGTAAATGATTTTGACTCGTACAGCTGTTCATGAATTTTAGCCATAGACTGTATACGCAACTGGCTGTTTCTGATAAAGTTCTGCACATCAATTTCTTCCTCCGTAAACGTATTCATTTCCAATAAGCCGGAGATTACTGCTAAATTATTCTTGACCCGGTGATGGATTTCAGATAATAGTGTTTCCTTTTCATTTAACGATTCGGAGATTCTCAGCTCTTTTTCTTTTCGATCCGTAATATCCTGCGTTGTAATTATTATACTCTTAGGTGTGCTGTTTTCATACTCAAGCTCTCCCCTGTGATACAGGTATTTTACCTCGTTACCGATGTTGATTTTGTGTTCTATTTCACCAAAGCCCTCGTTAATCGATAAATCTTCAATAAGAGCGTTAATTCTTTCTCTATCTTTCGCATCCACCAAATCCAGTATATAGTCCACTGATGGTTTTACAGACTCTTTGTCCACTTCCAAAATTTGGTAAATCTCATCCGACCAGAACACATTTCCACTATTTAAATCTATCTCCCAATAACCAAGTTCTGCCATCTGATTGGCGTGGTTCAGGCGGGATAACAACCTCTTTTCTTTCAGCTCAGATTTTCTCAATTCTGTAATATCAGATAACGCTCCAATAAGCTGTAGCGGATTTCCGGTCTCATCCCGCTCCAGGTAAGAGTTCCCTAAAATAAATCGATAAGAACCATTCTGGTGTTTAAATCGATATGTGGTTTGCCAGTATTCGTCTTTCGACTCCAATACTTTTCCAAACTCCTCAACTACCTTGTCTACATCATTTGGGTGGAGCTTCTCCCTCCACCATTCAAAATCCACCTCTTTTTCAGATTCAGGGTATCCCAATATTTCAGTAAGCCCCTCATCCAATTTCACCGTATCGGATTCTATATCATATTCAAAAATCAGGTCTGATGTAGCTGCAGATATTTTCTCGTACTTCTTCTGTAGTTTTTGATTACGTTCTTCAATTTTATACTGCTCCGTAATATTTCTTGCCGTTAGAAACCATTTTCCCTGTTTGAAACTGAAGTTACACCTAAACCACTTTTCAACACCTTTTTTATTTTTAAACTGAACAGGTCTCGAATAACGGTCTCCCTTCTGTTCATTACTTCTAAACCAAGTTACCATTTCTCTCTCTGAGTACTCATCAGAAGCCACAAAACTAACAAACTTTTCCCCAATAAAGTCCTCTTTTGAAAAGCCAAGCTCTATTTCAGCTCCATCATTTATGTCTTCGATTTCACCCGTTTTTGAGTCAATAATGCATAAAATATCCGCTGAGTTGTTCAGAAAAATCGAGTATTTCTCAAGTTTATCATTTTTCTGTTTTAGCTGATTGGCCTGGCGATGCAAATCCAGACGGGCCATCACTTCATTGGCAAGCGTTTGCAGGCTCTCTTGTTGAAATTCGCTCAGACTTTTCGGCTCAGAATCTATTACACATAAAGCCCCCAAATTATAACCTTCCGGACTTTTGAGTGGCGCGCCGGCATAAAACTGAATTTTTTCTTTATCCTCATCAGACAACCTCGCCGAAATTTCGGGATGTTCAGAAACATTGTTGAGAATCAACATCTCATTATCTACTACAATATTATCGCAAATACTCTCTTCACGGGGGATCTCTTTTTCCTCCCAATCTCCATACGTAACAATCGTCCTCTGGCTTGATTGATCAATAATATCGATAAGGGAAACAGAGGCATTACAAATCTCTGAAGCTAATTTTATAATCGCCTGAAGCTCACCTTTCGGATACCCATTGCTTAACCCATACGATTCAAGATTTGAAAGTCTTTCTTTCTCGCGATGATTATTTATTTCAGTCATTATTGTCTTTGTGTATAGGTTTAGTACATCAAGAAGATTCGTCGATGAGATTAAATACTCCTCGTAAAATCGGTAGGTTAATTGGCTTATTTAAATATCGTAAATACCCCGTCTCTTTCGCTCTCGACATATGGTAATCGTCGGAATTACCGGTTAGATATATCACAATTGGAGTTAAGTCCTTTTGAATTTCGTGCACGGTATCAATACCATCCATTTCACCTCTCAGGCTAATATCCATCAAGATAATATCAGGGGATGATTTTTTTGCTAAATCGATGGCATACTCCCCGGTATCTGATTTACCGGCCACACTATACCCGCAATGGATTACCATCTTCTCGAGGATATGAGCCTGGAAATAGTCATCTTCGACAATCAGCACTGACTTAGTTTTTTTATGAGCATTATCAACCACCTTATCACCATCACCTTTCATAACAGAAAACAATTATAAGGTTGCTGATTTCCGTATTTATTAAAGTTAAAGTATCGGTTAGTTTGAGCATTTAACGAACATTATTATATTTTGAATAGTTCCATGGCATGGTTAAGGTCTTGGCCTTAAATAACTTTATCCAAATCAATCGAACATCATCAGATAAGATTGAATC
>SKWF01000220.1 GCA_007129085.1 Balneolaceae bacterium
ACCCATTCGGTACTCATCAATGTCGGCCGTTCCGCCGTGGCCTGCGTCCAGAACAATTACTTTTTCGAGCAATGGGTTAGGTTGTGTACCGCACGAAATCATCAAGCCAATTAAACAGAGCAGAATTATAATTTTCACGCCTATACCGATTTTTTAGATATTTTTTTGAAGGCGTAAAGTATAAAAATATTCGATTTGCAGACAGCTATTCTGCATTCAGTGGTTCAAGATTCTCAAGCTGTTTTTCGGTAAACATTTTTGATTTAATTAGAAACCGTACACCCATCGGAATTTCGATAGAAAAGCTTGAGCCGCGGCCTTCTTTTACATCAAGTGTAAGCTGCATGTATTGCCAATATTTAAACTGATCTTTTGCCATATAGAACGGAGCACCGTACACCTCGCCCAGTTTTACATCGCTTTTACCTACTCTGAATTGTCCCGCTTTATAGCACATAGGGGAAGACCCGTCGCAGCATCCGCCACTCTGGTGGAACATAAGTTCGCCATGCTTTTCTCGTAGATCATCCATTATTTTTTTGGCATCATCAGTTATAAGAACTCTTTTTATTGGCATTGGACTAGTATTTACGATGATCAAGGTTGGGATTTAAAAATCCCCTTTCGAGGGAGTGTGTTACGATACAAAAGAAATACCCCGGCCCAAACAGGCGCCGAGGTTGGGGTAACAGATTTTAGAAAAAGCCCATTGCTTTCTTGTCATAAGAAATTAGCATGTTCTTAGTCTGCTGATAGTGATCCAGCATCATCTTGTGATTTTCTCGTCCGAACCCGGATTTCTTATATCCACCAAATGCGGCGTGCGCAGGATATGTATGATAGCAGTTCACCCAAACTCGTCCTGCTTTAATAGCCCGCGGCACTTGATAAAGCTCGTGTGCATCGCGTGTCCAAACCCCTGCGCCCAGACCATAAAGCGTATCGTTCGCTATCTCTATCGCTTCATCCACATCCTTAAATGTTGTGAGTGATGAGACAGGCCCAAATATCTCCTCCTGGAAGACACGCATGCTGTTATCACCTGAAAAGATAGTTGGCTGCACATAATATCCACCTGAAATACCGTTTCCATTGCCGACATCAGCTTTTCCGCCACCAACCAATACTTTGGCTCCTTCTTCACGGCCCACATCAAAGTAGTTCATGATTTTCTCAAACTGGTCATTTGACGCCTGTGCACCAACCATCGTTTCATCATCTAGAGGATGGCCCATTTTGATCTTTTTCACGCGTTCAATAACACGCTCGGTAAATTCCTCTGCGATTGACTCCTGCACAAGAATCCGTGATGGGCATGTACATACCTCACCTTGGTTCAGCGCAAACAGCGCAGCCCCTTCAAGAACCTTATCAAAGTATTCATCATCAGCATCCATCACGCTTTCAAAAAACACGTTCGGACTTTTGCCTCCCAGCTCCAGCGTTACCGGTATGATGTTTTCAGAGGCATACTGCATAATCAAGCGACCAGTCGTGGTCTCGCCGGTAAAAGCAATTTTTGCTATCCGCTCATTCGTTGCCAGCGGCTGACCCGCTTCCGGACCAAATCCATTCACAACGTTTAGAACTCCATCAGGAATCACGTCACCAATCAGTTCCAGCATTACCATTATACTTGCCGGTGTCTGCTCGGCCGGTTTCACCACGGTACAGTTTCCGGCAGCGATAGCCGGAGCTATTTTCCAGGCGGCCATCAGCAGAGGAAAATTCCACGGAATGATCTGCCCAACAACACCCAGCGGTTCCGGCAAGTTGATGGATACCGTATTGCTGTCATGCTCTGAAATACCTCCCTCCTGCGTTCGAATGGCCGCGGCAAAATATCGGTAGTGATCCACCACCAGCGGCAAATCGGCATTCATCGTCTCACGAATTGGCTTTCCATTTTCGATGGTCTCCACCCGTGCCAAAAACTCAAGGTTCTCCTCTATGATGTCGGCCATTTTATTCAGGACGGATGCTCGTTCAGCTGCCGACGAGCGGTTCCAGTCTTTAGCTGCTGTATGTGCTGCATCAAGAGCCGCTTCAATATCTTTTTCGTTGGATCGCGCTATTTTCGTGAACGGTTTTCCATCAACCGGCGAAATATTATCGAAATACTCTCCATCAATCGGGGCCACAAATTTTCCGCCGATGTAGTTATCATACTTTTCTTTAAACTTTGGACGTTCATGTAACATGTTAATCTCCATTTATTAATCTGAACTTGTTTATTCATAGTGAGAAAAAAAGCGCTTCCAATCTTGGCCGATTGTTTCAAAAACTGACGCTATCGTCTCAGTTTGGTTTATTAAACCGCTTTATATATCATATTTATTCGGTTCAACATTAACCTTTTTCTACCAACCTAATCCCGGTAGTTTTGAACAGCCCATTTACCCATACCGAAAAAAATCCCCCTCAAAAACTTGTTGAGAACCGTACAAGTTTTGCCGGTAGTGAGGCTGTTTTTTCTATCTACGACACGTATCAGGAAGCTCATCTGGTAGAATTGAAATCGGATAGCCCGATGTATTGCGGGATGATTACCGGCAAGAAGGTGATTCATTCCGGCGATGAAAAGCCATTTGAATTTACTCCAAGTGAGTCGCTGGTACTGCCACCGAATACAACCATTCACATCGACTTTCCAGATGCCAAATTAAACCGCCCCACAAAGTGCATAACAGTAGAGCTACCACTTTCTCGGATTGATGATATTGTTGCCCGAATGAATGAACATCTACCACGGACCAAAACATCGGGAGAGTGGGAGTACGACGCCACCTCATCGGTGCACTTTGCCAATACCGAATCCGTAGATCTGTTGATTCGAAAGCTATTTCATGTATTTACTGAAGAGCACAACCAGCGTGATTTGCTTGTGGATATGAATATTTCTGAGCTGATAGTGCATATGCT
The DNA here is from genome assembly GCA_007129085.1 of Balneolaceae bacterium. GTDB lineage: Bacteria > Bacteroidota > Rhodothermia > Balneolales > Balneolaceae > SW132. Next base: position 2,923 of record SKWF01000220.1, read on the forward strand.
TCAGACCGAATCTAGAAATCTGTTACTCAAAAACTATAAAAAACATCTTACCAAAAGCGGGCTCTCTGCCGCCATTGAATATATCTCCAACAATTTGGATCGGAACATCTCCATCGCTAAACTCGCAAAAGTTGCGTGTATGAGTAAGGCTTCATTTTACAGGTATTTTAATAATGAGTTTGGCTTGAGTCCCGTCGATTACATTAACAAAGAGCGCGTAAAAAAGGCGCAAAAGCTACTGCAGAACCAAAACCTGAACGTAACGGATGTGAGTTTTAAACTAGGGTACTCCAGCCTAAGCCACTTTATTAAACTGTTTAAAGAGCAGACAGGCACCACGCCAAAGCAGTATCAATTGAAAGTGTTGAGCGACTGAAATAAGTTGCACTTCTCTCTCTTCTACTTTCTTGTAAATTTGTTAGACGTAGAGAATTACCACGCGCACTCTACTTAACAATGTACCGATGATTCACCCAACTTATTCAACAGGGCTCCCATCATTCCGCGAAGTTCATCAATACTCTCCACATTTAGGCAGTAGCATGTTTTCACGCCTTCAATATCTCCGGTTATAATTCCAGCTGTCTTTAATGCCTTTAAATGCTGAGAAACGGTTGACTGTGCAAGTGGCAGTTCTTCCGTGATGTCTCCACAAATACATGTACTCCGTTCGGCCAAAATTTCAAGAATTGCAATACGCGCCGGGTGAGCCAATGCTTTGGCATATTGGGCCATTCGCACCTGTTTCTTATCGAATTTTTCTGCTTTTGTAATTGCCATAATCGTATATCGTGATTTTACGATTTAATATACGGGGGTTATCCAACAAATCAAACAACCCAAACCATACACTCCCCTTCGCATTTTATAACTGCACAAAAGAATCACAGTAAAGTTCGCTTTTGGTCTTTGCCTTTTGCCACTCCACTCTCTATTGTTGAGGGACACAAAAACTCCCACAGCAGACCGTTATACGTGATTCCATTTGACCTTTTTACCACGATTGATGCCATCGGAACCTTTGCTTTTGCAGTTTCCGGAGCTACCGCTGCCATCCGGAGCCGGTACGATATTTTTGGCATTCTGGTTCTCGCATTCGTTACCGCTATTGGAGGCGGTACAATCCGAGACCTGATGATCGGCAATACGCCCGTCAACTGGCTCACTGATTCCATCACCATTTGGTCGGCACTTTTGGGATTTCTATTTGCCCTACTGCTGCACAACCGGATCGGAAAGTGGGAAGGCTGGCTCTTCTTTTTTGATGCGGCCGGGCTGGGAGTTTTTACCGTAACCGGAACACAAATTGCTCTTGAAGCGGGGATGGGCATCGGTATCTCCATTACACTGGGGGCTGTAACCGGCTGTTTTGGCGGGGTGATCCGTGATGTACTTGCTGCCACCAAACCACTCATCTTCCGCAAAGAAATTTATGCCTCAGCTTCTGTAATTGGCGGACTGCTCTACGTGATTATTCTAAAACTATTTCACGCACCCATAACTGCCCAAATAGTTGCAATATGCTCCATCCTTCTCATACGTTTTGTTGCCGTGCAATACCAGATGCAGCTTCCAAAAATAGGAGGGCATAATTAAACTAAAGGCGTGTTATCTGGCCACGAATTTCCCCTTGGCGATTTCTGTCTGATGTTATGTTAATATACATCAGACCTCGCCTTACGGCATTTCGCTGCGAGTCAGTAAGTATAAACTGATTATTCTCTGCGCGAATTACACCGCTTTTATTATCCTCACCCACCTCTACCGTAAGCCTGAACATACGGTGCCCCATCCTATCCCTGGCACCGTGGTGGATATAAGCTGATCTGTAATTGCCAATTAAATCACTAAACGTGCCCTTAACAGTTAGGGTATCACCGTGAAGCGTTGCAGTTGTAATTCCCATTCCGGTTGTACGGACCACCGGCACTTGGTTGTATCCACCTAAAATTACATCTATAGATTTCTGGCCGTATGCTGAGCCGGCTAATGTTATAAATAGAACAACCAAAATTATTCGTAGTGCCATCTTTTCCTCCTGAACTCTTGTTAGTTTATATAACGTACAACAAATGTTAAATAGATATACTATCTCCTCGAAAAATTTTCCGTGATTTACCTACCTTTGATTATGGAAAATCCCAAAGTAGAACGGACAGTAAACTATTACGACTCCCTCTCACAAAAATACGATAGTTCTTACAGTGCATATTTAAAACATACCCACGAAAAATTATCAGAGCGGGTTAAAATTCCGGCAGGTGCATCCGTACTGGACGTAAGTGCAGGTACCGGTATTTTGGGAGCGAAAATCCTGGAGAAATTTTCACCGGCGATGCTTGTGCTGAACGATCCATCAGAAGGGATGCTGCAGATCGCCCGCCAGCGCCTGGAAAATATCAAAAATGTAACTTTTACCGACCACCTCGCAGAAGAGCTCCGGTTTGATGACAACTCCTTCGACACTCTAATCTGTCTCAACTCCTTTCACTATTACACCGATCATCAAGCCGTACTCTCCCAATTCAGCCGGATTCTAAAACCGGGTGGCACTCTTTACCTGCAGGATTGGAACCTTGAAGGGTGGTTCCGGCTGCCTAATTTTATTGTTTCAACTTTCTCCCCCGAAAACATCAACACAGAGGCAGCCAAAAACATCAGCCTGATGCTAAAAAATTACGGGCTACAAGAGCAGAGGTTAGATCGGTGGGCCTTTCGGTTTTGGAAATTCTTTTATGTTGAGGCTATTCTTAATATGGACTAATGTACTTCTTGTACCAATCCCTTTTCCCGCATTTTAGGTAGAAACTTTATTACATCCTTGCGACACTGCTCTAACGATACATCAAACTCTTCCGTCAATAAATCACAAAGTTCTTCTACTGTTTTAGGCTCTTCCAGCAGTTTCCAAACCTCTGTAGCCACATCGTTTAAACCGTAATATTTCCCCGCTTCTGCATCAAACATGACCAGTTCATCAGCTACGGCAGATGTCATAGGCTGATCAGACCGCTGCATGCAGGTTTTAAGATTTATCATACCACTTACACCGAGTTTTATATTTATTTAAACCGATTTTCTAAAATACAAAAGCCTGTTTGTTTTCACATCATACTTCGTTGGGCTGACTCAAATTTTATCCTAAATTAGAGCTCAATAGTTTTTAACCGAACATATTAGTTGCTATGGCCTCAATAAGGCACCAGGGTAACCACTCATTTTTAGACAATATACTACTGAGCTGTCTGCATCAAGACTCAGACC
>SKWF01000221.1 GCA_007129085.1 Balneolaceae bacterium
CAGCTGGTATACCCAGCTCTCGACTGACAATAGCTGCATGACATGTCCGCCCACCAAAGTTGGTGATAATTCCTGCCGCATTTTTAAGCGCCGGAACCCAATCGGGCTCGGTCATTTCGGTTACCAGCACTGTAGATGAATCAATTCCTGTTAGATCAGTGGTATCATGCACAATTTTTACGGTTCCGCTTACAATTGAGCTTCCAACACTCAATCCTTTTATTAAAATTTTGCCGGGTTTCTCAGTCAGTGAATAGGTTTTAAAAAGACCTTTGTTATCCCCGGAATGCACGGTTTCGGGCCGGGCCTGAACGATAAAAAGTTTTCCTGTTTCATCATCTTTCACCCACTCTATATCCATCGCTTTTCCGTAGTGCTCTTCGATTATCACTCCCCACTCCGCTAGTTCAAGAACTTCATCATCATTCAGCACCAGCGATTGTCTTTCAGCCAAACTTGTGGGAATATTTTGGGTACTTGTACCACCATTCTGCGTGTACACCATTTTTACTTCTTTAGACCCCAATATCCTTTCCAGTATGGGCCGACATCCGGCTTCTCTCAGCTTTTTCTTAAACACACAAAATTGATCGGGATTTACCGTGCCTTTTACAATATTTTCGCCCAGCCCCCATGAGCCGTTAATAATGATCGCGTCGGGAAATCCGGATTCCGTATCTACCGTAAACATCACTCCCGAACAACTTTTATCAGCGCGCACCATTTTTTGCACGCCCACTGACAGGGCAACTTTCATATGATCAAATCCCATCTCTTCTCTGTACGAAATTGCCCGATTGGTGAACAGGGATGCAAAACAGTTTTTACAAGCCTCAAGCAGCTCATCCACACCCTTTACATTCAGATAGGTCTCCTGCTGTCCTGCAAAACTTGCGTTCGGCAGATCTTCGGCCGTGGCACTACTTCTCACGGCTACATCAGCAAAATATTCTGCTCCGCTTTTATCATCCGGGGCATACAACTTGCTGAACTCTGCGTACTGATCTCGGATTTCATCGGCCAGCAGATCCGGGAACCTGCTCTTTTTAAAAAGTTGCCGAATAGCGCGCCCGGCTTTGTCCAGATCTATTTTTCCTTTGTCGTACTCTTGCAGATACGAATGAATTTTCTCTTTCAGGTCGTTAAAATTGACGAAAAACCAATAAGCATTTGATGTAATAACAAATCCATTTGGCACACGCACTCCCTTTACCGACAGGTGTTTTATCATCTCCCCCAAAGAGGCGTTTTTACCACCCACTTTTGCAATATCAGTAATTGTTGTTTCTGAAAATGGTATAACGTTTGCAGGATTTTTGGCTTTCATGATGAAAAGGGGTTTAAATGTTGGGAAATAATTCTCGAAACAGTAACCATTCTTAACTGCAGAAGTGGTATGTGTGAATAAAATTAAAAACGGGATGCAACCTTCGCCGTAGAATACAACGACCGGTAGATCCCGTTTCTAAGAAAGACGCCTAATTTACTTTTATCGTTTTTGGTTTTACGACTTCGGCTTTAGGTATAACAAGCTTCAACACTCCATCTTTAAATGATGCATGAATCTTATCTTCTTTAACAGTTTCAGCAAGTGTAAAAGATCTGTAAAAGCTGCCTTCATACCGCTCTCGCCTTATAAAGTCATCATCCTCTTCCTTCTCTTCTAATTTGCGATCACCGGTAATAGTTATACGCTTATCCTGATAATTAATCTTTATCGCGTCTTTTTCCATCCCCGGTATATCCATCAAGATGGTATACTCATTTTCATTTTCCGAAATATCTGAACTTGGTGTCCAGCCTCGCAATTCTTTTCCCCCCATGTCACGGGTCCATGAAAATGGTATCAGATCTTCAAAAAACAGATCCATATCACGTCGAAGCGTGTCCATTGAACCTGAGTTTCCTCTTCTTTTTGTTAGTTTCATATGCTTTCCCTCTAATAATTTATAATTGATATTATTTCCACTCATAAAATGAGTACAGTTTAAATAACGGAAAATTTAATACTTCGCTGTAAGGTTCTCTTAATCATAACTTGTAATCTATTCAAGATGGCAACTCCCTGTGATTTCCCCACACTGCCGATAAAGGCAAGCTGCGTCGACTATTTGGAGATTATGGTGCTAAAAACAAGGGGGAGTCGGTATTCTCGATCATGTAGTGAGTTGTAGATCCAAAAGTGGCTCTTTTCACCGCTGAAACCGAATGTGCCCCCAACAGCACCAGGTCGGGCTTTTTCTCCAGCTGCAAATCTAAAATCCGCTGACCGGTTGATCCTTTTTCAAGCACCGTTTTAAATATATAATCGAAATTATGCGCCTTCAGATAATCTTCAGCCATTTTTAATATGTTCGACGATTTGTCGATTGCGTCAATCGAATTTCCGGTGGCAATATTAACCAGTTCAATATCAATCCCTTTTCCATACGGTAAGAGATGCACGAATCCTTTTAACGTACGAATGGAGGCGTTGCTCCCATCAAAAGCAACCATGATGCTTTCAACTTCGCGGTACTCATCGGTTACAACAAGTGTGGGAGTTATCCCTTTTTTTACCACCTTAGCCAAGGTTTTTGTATCCTTTTCGGGCTCGCTGTAGAAAAACCTTGAATCACGACCCAGCACCAGCAGATCGTAATATTTCATCTCTTCGACGATCATCTCTGCGGACGCTCCACGCCGTTTAATATCCCGATGGCGAACGCCTGCTTTTTCCACCTCTTTTTTAAACGTCTCCAACAACATTTCAGCGATCTGCTTGGTCCCTTCTGCCATCTCAGCCCAAACTTCGCGGCCGGTAACTTCTGATCCATAGCCGGTTACCCCAATTACTTTGTTGATATTGCTTACATCTACAACGGCAAGCCCGGCCAGTTCTGCATTAAAACGCTTGGCCAATCGTATGGCGTAATGAATGGCGACCGGTGTATCCTCATCCGGATCTAACGCAACTAATATTCTTTTAATCATTATGCTCTCCTTTATAGTTTTCTCTTTAACAGAGTATTTTATCGAATCTTTATCATTTAAATAAATTACTGCAGCAGCCGAGGTCTACATTTCCATTTCATTATCAAATTGCAGTGGGCGATATTTATCCCATACTTTTTGTATTCCTTTCGGCATTGAGCCTCGAATGTCATCCATTTCACCGGGGGATGTTTTTTTGTACAGTAGTTCTAAAACAACTCGAAATGCCTCTTCGGGATATCCAAAACCACCGGGACCGACTTCTTTTTTTATTTTTCGAATAAACTCGTTTGCATTCATCTTATCGGGCTTTCCGGTTGGTTTATACCCCTCAAAAAATATCCCACGTATCAAAACCGGAAGTTGTGCAGAAAAATGGAATACTTCCTCGATGGTTGTGCGATCGCGAATGGTATGCAACACAGCCTTCAGGCATCCATACGCCCAGTCTGTTCTTCCGGGGTGATCTATATTTTCTGCTATTTCAAGCAGCCAGGAATTTGCTTCATTGCAATGTTTCTCGAAATTTACTTTTACACTCATGGCCGATCTCCCTTAAAAAAAGTTTAATGATTTTTTAAAATACTCCAACACTTATAACACTGTTATTTTCACGCGTAGAATTATTGATGTAAAGTGAACATATTCTGCCCCATCTCGGTCATCCTGCCTCAACTAACCGTGTAAGAAATAAGAGCAAGCTTCTGTACAATTTGCGGAATTGGTCATCCGGCATTGCAAAACTCTTAACTGTACAGAAAGGCCGGCCTCGCGACTTTTAAACAACGTTACACCTCAAATTTATATAAAGAGTATCCAGAATGATGTACATCAAACCGGATGTACTTTGCCTATTTTATAATGGAATCAAAAAACCCGGAGAGCTTATGGAAACAGGGAATCAGCAATTGAAGTTTAAATTGGATATCACCAAAGAGGCGTTGCAGTATTATAAATTGCAGGAACAATGGGAAAATGAGGGGGGAGCCACCTTTAATCAAGCCGTAGAAACATATCTGCCGGAAAGCCTGCACTACTTAAAACCCGGAGACTGTTTTCGGGTGTTGGATAGCCGTATTGAGTTGATAAATGAAGAAGTCTTCTACATCGTGGACGTTGCAAAATATTCCGAATCAAAGGTTTTTACGTAACCGACTGCAAGAATTTTTTTGGAGATAAGCGGAAAGTTCTCGGATTTCTTACAAAACAGACATCACATCCCTTACATCAGTTAAACGAACAAATTTTTATACTGAACCAAAGAGTTGTTCTATTGACATATTGAAACTGCCGAACCAATTAACGCAAGGAAAATAAGAGCACAGTTCAAGCCGATACCACGGTAATGGTTAGAATAAATCAGAAAAAAGTCCGCTGATTTGCCATCGCTTTTTTAAACAAGAATGCATGGTTGTGCTCCGGTTCAATTTTCAACACAAGAGCAAGTAACGGAAGTCAGCACGCAGGGGTGCTTTGAATCCATCAAGGCTGAGATTTATACCCTTTGAACTTGATGCTTGATAATGCAAGCCGAAAGAAAACGGCTGACTTCTGTGTATTAATTGAGAGAGAAGGGTAGCCTGATAAACTGTAGATTATCAGGCTATTTTTTTGAGATCGTTGGATGTACAATTAAGTTCCGGCAGATAAAACTCAGAACCAACTTCTACAGCTGTGAAGAAAAAAGAGCCTCGCCAAGTGCACGTTCAAGGAAACCAACTCACCTGTCCCGTTTGTGACAATACAAATTTTTGGGAACGACGAACACTGTTAAACACACCCGGTGTTACATTTTTTGGGTTTGACTGGCTGAACAAAACCGCTAAAAACTACATTTGTGACAACTGTAACTACATGTACTGGTTTTTCGAAGATTAAAGTTATTGAAATAAAAATACCTGAGGCTGTTCAGAAAGGTCGTCATCACGCACTCGATGCGTGATCCCCTACCGTTGATATTGGCAGGAGATACCGGATCGGGGTCCGGCATGACAAACTTGTAAAGAAAGTCTCTGTTTAACGCCTTTTTGAACAGCCTCAGGATTGAAAACAAAACTGATATTGATCAGATCAATTCTTCAAGTCAATATCGAGCGTAATGTTGGCAGCGGCCAACACTTTTGAGACCGGGCAACCTTCTTTGGCACCGTTGGCAATCTCCATAAATGTATCCTTATCTATTCCCGGAACATGTGCCTCAGAAATAAGATTAATCGTCGTAATTTCCGGGCCATCATCCTTCATTTCCAAAACAACTTCCGCTTTGGTTTTCACCGATTTCGGCTCATGTCCTGCACTTGCAAGCTCGTTAGAAAGCGCCATTGAATAACATCCGGCATGTGCTGCGCCAATTAACTCTTCCGGATTGGTTGTATCCCCGGTTTCAAACCTTGATGCAGCATTATAGTCCGCTTCAAACGTCCCGCTTTCTACACTAACCGTTCCACTTCCATTTTTTAAATCTCCTTTCCATTCGGCATTTCCTGATCTTGTTGGCATAGTCTTTCTGTTTTTGGTTTATGTTTGTAATTCATTCTTATCAATACATTTAAACCAATTTACGTTCAAATGATCCATAAAAAAATGTTACCAATTCATAACACATTCTATATCCAAACGCTGTACGTTCAAAACACAACAACTATTTAATCAAATCAATACACTATGGAACATTCATTAAATACAATTCAGAAAAAGTGGATTGATGAAAACCCTTATAATTTTTCAGAATTAAGCGCCCTATTCCTGAACTGTACACTTAAAAAATCTCCGGAACTCTCGCATACCGAGCAGCTGATGAAATTATCACAGAAAATCATGGAGGCTGTTGGAGTTGAAACCGAAATGATCAGGCCGGTAGATCATGATATTGCCCCGGGTGTTTATCCCGATATGACCCAACACGGTTGGAGTAACGATGAGTGGCCCGATATCCAAAAAAAGGTAATGGCGGCTGATATATTTATTGTGGGAACTCCAATCTGGCTGGGCGAAAAATCATCAATTGCCACATTAGTTATTGAGCGCCTTTACAGCTTTTCGGGAGAAACCAACGAGCAGGGACAATACTCCTACTACGGTAAAGCCGGTGGATGTGTAGTTACGGGAAATGAGGA
>SKWF01000002.1 GCA_007129085.1 Balneolaceae bacterium
GGCCTTGAAGAGATCAGCGGCCGGCTGGGCCTTGAGGGGACCGAAGGGTGGTGGAACAGCCTTGCCGTAGGCGATGTGAGCGGAAACGGTCGGCTGGATGTGATCGCCGGCGGCCACGGGGAGAACTCGATGTTCCGCGCCACCTCGGGCGCCCCGGTGCGAATGTGGGTGGGCGACTTTGCCCAAAACGGGATGATTGAGCAGATTTTGACGACCGAGAAAGACGGGGAGTATTACCCGGTGGCGCTGCGCCACGATCTGATTGAGGAGATACCCGCCCTTCGCGAGAAGTTCCCTGACTACGCCAGCTACGCCGGCCGAACAGTCGAGGAGGTGTTCAGCGCCGACCAGCTGGAGGCCGCCCGCCTGATGGAGGCGCGAGAGCTTCGAAGCATGATCTTTTGGAACGAGGAAGATGACGCTCCGCTGCGGGGCGAGCCGCTGCCGCCACGGGCCCAGCTCGGGCCGACCTACGGGCTGGCGGCGGGAGACCTGACCGGAAACGGCCGCGATGAGATTCTTCTTGGCGGAAACCTCTACGGGGTAAAGCCGCAGTCAGGGCCGTACGACGCCTCGCGTGGAGCGGTGCTGGCGGTTGATGAATCTACTGGCAGCCTCGCAAGCTTGCATCCGTCCGACAGCGGGATGGATATTGACGGGGAGATCCGCACAATTGTGCCGGTGAAGCGGGCCGACGGATCAACCGTTTGGCTGATCGCTCGCTACAATGACACACCGGTTATATTAGAGAAATAAATTTGGGCTTTAATTAATGAGTAGATAAATCTGGTAGGGTTGAATATTCAACTTTTTATTTAGAAATACTTCATCGTCACCCCATAAATCATTTACACGATTACCTGACCAAGAGTTGGGGCAAAGTTCAGCTACTGATTGCTCCAATTTATGCTCGCTGAAATTTCCAATAAAGTGCAGTTTATTTTGTTCATTTTGTCTGGTAAACGAAAACAGATGTTTGTTGCTGATAACCGGAAATTCCGTTTCTCTCAATCCAAACAGTTTATCAGATGAACGTATTTTGATCATTTTCTGCATGTTTTGAAACATTCTTCTATTCAAAGAAGATTCTTTTTCAATCTTTTTGAAAGTTGAATCATTTAATTTAATTCTGTGAACCCATCGGGAATCTCTTTTTTTATGAGGTTCATCACGATAGCCATAATCATTTGTTAACGCCATTTCATCACCGAGATAAATTAGCGGTATACCGCCAATAAACATGCTTACGGCGTACATGAGGGTCATTCGTTTAATGGCTAATTCGCACTCTTCAGGGTCGTTTTCATTTAATCCCTTTTCGAGGCCGGTAAGTGATGCCGCCATGCCGCAGATTCGCATATCCCCGGTATCGGGGTTGTGCTGAAATGCTTCTCCGCATGAAAATGAACCGGCAAACTCCCCGGCATAAAACTGATTTAGAAAACGTCGATGATCATTTCCATTAATTCCAAGTTCAGCAGCATCTTCATCCGAAAAAGTCCAGCCAATATCGTCGTGGCTGCGGACATAATTGACCCAGGCTGTATCATCGGGAATTTGGAAACGGTTCTTCATGGAGTGTTGAAGTAGTTTCACATCGCGGGTGGCAAGTGCTTCCCACATTAATGCCATGAGCAGGGGGTTGTATGATAATTCACACTCCTCTTTTGAAATGTAGCTATTGACATAATCAGGGTGCACAATAGCTTCGGATTTAAAAACAACCGCCGGGGCAGCGATATTTGTTATTGCATTGAGTGCTTTTACAAGCATATGTGCTTCGGGCTGATTTTCTGAGCTTGTACCCAATTTTTTTCCCGTGAACGCAATGGCATCAAGCCGAAGAACTTCTACGCCAATGTTTGCAAGAAACAGCATCTCTCCGGCAATTTCTCGGAATAAATCAGGATTTTGATAGTTCAGATCCCATTGATAATTATGAAAAGTAGTCCAAACCCACTTTTGAATTTCATCCACCCAGGTAAAATTTCCGCGACGGGTATCTGGAAAGATTTCTCGAAGTGTACTGTCATACTGATCCGGGATTGTCCGGTCAGGAAACATATAGTAGTAATCCTGGTATTTTTCTTCTCCGGCAAGTGCTTTTTTGGCCCAGGTATGTTCGTTTGAGGTATGGTTGAAAACGAAATCGGCAACAAAGGAGATGCCTTCTTCCCTAAGTGATTTGGTAAGGCTTTTCAGGTCATCTAACGTGCCTAAATCTTCTCGGACAGACCGATAATCACTTACGGCGTAACCACCATCATTTTCACCTTCCGGGCAGTCGAAAAATGGCATCAGGTGGAAATAATTTATATTCAGCTTTTTAAGATAGGGTATACGTTTTTCAACACCTTTAAGATCCCCGGCAAAAAGATCGGCATAAGCCATCGCGCCTACGATATTGTGGTTTTTATACCAGTCGGGGTTATCTATTCGTTTCTCATCAAGGGTTTTGAGATCTGCCGGACGTTTGGAATGATAATCAATAGCGGTGTAAAGCAATTCTTCAATTTGGTAAAAAAAATCCGCCCTATGACCGTAAAGAGGGTAGAGGTTTGAAAACAGTAGTGAAAACTCATTATTAATTCTTTTTTCAAGCCGATATTTGTCGGTTTTGGCAACGTTACGAAGCTTTAACTCAATACGGGGCAACAGTTTTTCAAAACAGTTTTTTGCTTCGGGTATCATGCAGTATTTGTAGTCTTCAAATTTAAGATCTTGTTACTGTATATATTATTTAACTAACCTCTCTTAGAATTGCTGCATCCGGATCGGGAATTCCTCCTTTCTGTTCAGCAACCCATCCGGCGTACCTGTTAGCTTTTTCGAGCCTGTTTTGGGCAGGTGTTCCTTTTAAGGTGTGATGGATAAAGCAGGCCCAAAATGCATCACCCACTCCAACAAAATCACCGTCATGCTTTTCAAGTGTGGCTGCGGGTTCATCAAACCGTTGCCCTTCAGTGTTAAAAAAACTACAGCCATCACCACCACGGGTGATAATTATTCCACGTAAACCGAATTGGGAGATTAATTGATTACTGTCCTTTAAGCTAAACATGTCGGATACTTGATGCCACTCATCCCGGTTAAATTTTACGTAGTTGGCGTGATGGAGAGAGTATTTGATGATCTCTTTCGATACGAAAGGTGGTCGCAGGTTCAGATCCAGGAATTGGGCAGAAGCAGGTGGAAGAAGGTCGAATATTTTATTTAAAGTTTTTCGGTTGGTTGGGGAGCGTTGTGATAATGTGGCAAATGAAAATGCCCGGGCATCGGAAACTGTTTTCTCTGCATTTTCAGTAAGGGTAATGTGATCCCAAGCCACATCTTCATTAATCTTATAACTAGGTTCGCCCTCTTCATCAATCAAAACAGACACGGTTCCGGTTGGATACTCACTCCTTAAGATAAAGTCATCTTTAAGTTCATTCTCTTTCATTAATGCTAATAACTCTTTGCCATCTTGGTCATCGCCAATTGCAGAAATGAGGCAAGATTTTCTGCCAAGGTAATGCAGGTGAACACTTACGTTAAATGGAGAACCGCCGGCTCGTTTATAATCCGGGAACTGATCCCATAAAATTTCACCAAAATTAATAATTGCTTGGTCCATGATTACAGATTCTGAAAAAAAATATTAAAATAAAGTACTTAATAGCACTACCAGAAATATCCTACGATAGCGGCTGTAATTCCAAGAATTACAATAGATTGATACCGATAGTTTTTCCACCATTCCAGGCCTTCAAGGTCTTTGGTTTCAGCGTCGTACATCTTTTTGCTCCAGGTATATTGCTCCACAACATCCGGATCAGGTGCTTCTGTGTTCATACTTACTGAAATCATTATACCACCATTGATCAATAGCAATACAAAGCATGCATAGAGAAAGTGAATGTCCATCATACCAAATATTTCATTGGCAAAGAACCCGGTGATTCCGAGAGGAATTCCGATTGCTAAGGAGTAGAATGCCCCATGCCGATTCGCCCGTTTCCAGAAAATTCCCATAATAAAACAGACGACAACAGGTGGGGTGATATAGGCGAGGATAGATTGCAGGTAAGTCCAAAGCGTTTCAAACTGGATAATTTGTGGGGCCCAAAGTACAGCAAACACCATAAAAAGAAACGTGACCAAACGGCCTATATTCACCAAAGATTTCTGTGAGATCTCGGGTTTATAGTGTTTTACAAAGTCCATTGTAACGAGCGTGGACGCCGAATTCAGCGTGGAGTCGATGCTTGACATAATGGCTGCAATCATGGCCGCGATGATAAATCCGCGGATTCCAACAGGGAGTAGATCAAATGTAAGTGTTGGAAATACGAGATCGGGATTCGGAAGTTCCGGGTAAAGCACGATGGCGATGGTTCCCGGCAGTACCATTAAAAAGAGCACCGGAAGTTTCAGGAGTCCGGCGAATAATGCTCCCCAGCGTCCATGATTCAGATCTTTAGCTCCTAATGTACGCTGTACAATAAACTGGTTGGTAGCCCAGAAATAGAAGCCGATAATAAATACACCCGTAAACAGACCGGGCCAGGGCAGGAAATCGTCATCTGCCGGTTGAATTAGGTTCATCCCGCCTTCAGGTGCAGCATTAACAAGTTGATCCCAGCTATCGAGCTGTGCAAAAGCCAGAAATGCAATTACAACTGAGCCGATTATTAGAATAACGGCCTGAATTGTATCGGTAATCACAACGGCAGAAAGACCTCCAAAAATAGTGTAGATACCGGCCAAAACTCCAAGGATGGCGATTGGAATCCAAATGGGAGCTTCAGGATAGAGCATCTGTATCACGATTCCTCCGGCATAAAGTCCCGCAGCAGCATCAATGAACATGTTTGCAAACACCGTAAAGCCTGAAAACATTACTCTGGATCGCCGATCAAACCGGGTTTCGAGAAACTGCGGCATAGTGTACACTTTGGCACGCAGGTAGAAGGGGAGAATGAAAAAGACGAAAAAGATAAGAATAACCGTTGCGGCCCACTCATAATTATAAACAGCGATTCCACGGGCATACCCCTCGCCGGCAAGGCCTACAAAGGAACTACCTGACATATTTGAGGCGTAAAGGGAAAAACCGACAAGCGGCCAAAGCAATGTTCGCCCAGCCAGGAAATAATCTTCAGAGTCTTCGGTATTTCTACCTACCCAATAACCAATGAAAAGGGTGGCAACAATATAAATAATGATTACAGCCCAATCGATCGGGGCAATTTCAAATTCTGCCATCGGTAGTTATTTGATTAAGGTCATCACTCTAAACATCAAATTTTAAAATGCTTATTTAATCAAATAAACCATTTTATGCAATCATTAATGGACTGTTACTTTCCACCCATTGCGTAAATAATTCCGCCCCATACATGTTGGAGGAAAAGATCTTCGGAGTAAGATTCTTCGGTATGGCCAAGAGCTGTGTAAAATGCTCGCCCTCCATCATATTCGTGGTACCACGCTACCGGGTGATTATCGGAATGTTCGCTGCCTTCATAGCTGTCGGTATCGAGTGTTAACAGAATATTGGTGTGATCGGGCAGCTCTTGAAAGTTGTACCATTCGTCCGACCTTTCCCACTCATCAGGAAGCATTTCGGTTGAGAGGTGATTACTATCCTCTACAAAAATTGTGGCGTCTCTTACGTTTGGATCGCTCGGGTGGCTTTCAAAGTATGCACCTACAAGTTCACCGTACCAAGGCCAATCGTATTCTGTATCTGATGCAGAGTGAATGCCAACAAAGCCGCCTCCATTTTGAATGTATTCTTTGAATGCCTCTCTCTGCTCATCTTCAAAAATGGTTTCAGTCGTATTAAGGAAAATTACTACATCATGAAGTGCCAGGTTTCCCGGGGTGAAGTAGCCGGCTTCTTCGGTGGTGGTGACAGCCACGCCGTTATCGAGTGCCATTTCTGCAATTGCTGATTGGCCGACCTCAATGGATTCATGTCTCCATCCCTCGGTTTTCGAAAAGATGAGAATGCTTTTATCCGAACTTTCAATTACTTGATCCGGCTGCTCTTCTGCTCCATCTCCGCATGCGGTAAACAGGAGTA
>SKWF01000208.1 GCA_007129085.1 Balneolaceae bacterium
AACCAGATAGACATTACCGAAACGGAAATGATGGATGTGATTGGCAATGACCATCAAACAAATGTAATTACCGCTTACACCGAAGGAATATCAGACGGCAGAGAGTTTTTAGAAAAGGCTGAGGCGCTTTCATTGAAGAAACCGTTTGTGATGCTAAAAGGCGGACGAAGTGAAAAAGGTGCGGCCGCAGTTTCATCTCACACAGGTGCCCTTGCCGGAAGTGAAGAGGCCTACAGCGCGGCGTTTCGAAAATCGGGTGTATTGGAAGCCCAAACCATGGAAGAGATGTTCGACTGGGCACGAGCACTCGCCTGGCAACCACTGCCCAAAGGGAATCGTGTTGCGGTTTTAACCAATGCCGGCGGCCCCGCCATCTTGGCTGTTGATGCCTTGGTAAAAGCGGGTCTCGAAATTTCTCCTCTCACGGATGAAACCAAGACCTATTTAAAATCTCGCCTGCCGAAAGCAGCCAGTGCCAATAACCCGGTGGATGTATTGGCCGGATCCGGCCCAGCAACCTATACGCTTGCGCTGGAAGCACTCCTTACCGATGCAACCGTTGATGCCGTGGTGGTTATTCAGGCTCCGCAGGATTGGTTTCTGCCCGCAAGTCTTGCAGAAGTTGTGGGTGAAACTGCCGGACTGCACGATAAACCGGTAATTGCTTCCATTATGGGGAAAGCTTCCGTTGATGACGCCCTGAATATTCTTCACAAGCGCCGTGTGCCGAACGTCTCTTTCCCGGAACGATCAGCCTCTATTTTAAAGGCGATGCTGCAGCGTAAGGATTGGCTGAAGATGGTAGAGTATCGCAAAACCAATCACTCCGACAGGACTGAGAAAAATGTTTCGACGTTCATCAACCGGAAAGAGTGGAGTAAAGTAGTTGAAAAGTATGGCATTGCACTACCGGAAGAGAAGGTTGCCGAAAACAAGAATGAGGTTTTCAGGATGGCGGAGGAGATCGGCTATCCTGTAGTGATGAAGATGATTTCGGAGAAGCACAGCCACAAATCGGATATTGGAGGGGTTCGGGTTGATCTGAGAAACAGTAAGGAAGTGCAGGATGCGTGGGATGCTATTTCGGAGGCGTCGGATCAACATGGAGCTGAGATGACCGGAGTTTTAATTCAGCAAATGGTTACCGGTGGCCAAGAGGTGATTGTGGGTATCAAACGGGACCCTGAATTTGGGCCGATGATTCTGTTTGGCACGGGCGGTACGGATGTGGAGCTTTATAATGATACGAACACCGCTATTGCCCCGCTCTGCGAAATGGAGGCTCAGCAACTGATTGATGGAACCATTGCCGGGCGTAAATTGCGGGGTTGGAGAGATCTGCCGAAAGCGGATATTGATGCAGTAAAAGAGACGTTGATCGCCATGAGTTATCTCGCCGTTCATCACCCCGACATAACGGAGTTGGAAATTAACCCGCTTTATGTCATGAAGGATGGCGAGGGTGTGGTTGCCGTGGATGTTCGCGGCAGCACGGAGTGATTTATGATTCCGCTTTCACGCCTGCATATTTGAGGCAGAGCAGCAGAGCAAACCCGTAGCCGATATGCATGGTTAAGCCTGCAATGAGAACCCGAATCGGCATCCAAGTGTCGCTGTAAAAGACGCCGAATGGATCGCCTGCAGAGAGTGAGGCCAGCGGTGCTACAATTAATCCGGCTATCAGAGAGATGATGATTCCATAAATTATGCCGCTAATTATCCAATTTTTTGGGAGTCGTTTTTGCAATTCAACTACGTAAAAAAGCGCCAGGAGAACGCCAACGATAAAGTAGGCAACATTTCCCCACATGATAGTGTACGGATTGTTGGGATGGATGTAATTGAAATTCTCTTTTAAGATGTGGCCCACATCAATGGTTGGCAGGCCGAGTCCGCCCTGCAGGAACGAAATCATAGACATGACAAACGTTGCGATTAATCCCGAAATAACCGTTCTCCAAAATGTGCTTGAGCTCATATCTTCCCCTTTTTTGTTACGCGTTTCTGGTAATATAAGAATTCCTCTCGTTTTGAATAATAGGTAAACATCTGCCTCCCTTTCATTAAAAAATCCCTCACTACCATTCTAACGCGAAAATGGCAGGAGGGATTTGGGTTGAGCTCACTCTGCACACAGAAGCAAGCTCATAATTTATCTGCTTTTAACTTTACTCGTCGCTACTCGATTTTCGCCAGGCAACCAGTGCAATACCAAGTGCCAATATTCCTGGGATACCACCCCACATTATTGAGGCCCAATCGCGCTCGGTAGGTGTTTCCCGAACCGTTACTATACCTTCCATATAGGGGTGAGGTGTACAGATATATGTGTACTCACCCTCCTCCTCAAATGTATAGCTCCAAGATTCTGCGTGGGCTAACATTGGTGAATTCAGGTTTGTAGGCCCTTCTGTAGAGACCACATTGTGCACCCCTGAAAACTCACCGGCCAGGTAGCTGAATACATCCTCATTTACCCAGGTTACCGTTGTTCCCGGATCTATCTCCAGTTTTTTGGGATAGTAAGAGTTACCAATAATTTGCACAGTTACTTCTTTATCATCCGGACCGTATGTGTGTGGCGGATCGATATCCGGCGTACCGGCTCTGAATGGTGACATAATTCTGTTGGCGTCCTCTTTCAGTTCTGCCAACTCCTCTTCACTGTATTTCGGGCCTTCTGCAGTTACTTTTTTGGGGGTATCTGCATCCCTGTCGGCTACAAGTAATCCAATGGCACCACGGCTGGTTGAACCAACAGCGTGTGATAGCATTGTGTAGGCTCCTTCGTCTGGCGGAACGCGAAACTCAATCACAAATGTGTCTGATGGTCCGGCGGTTACCGTTTGGCCACCAACCATCACATTTTCGGGATGACCCTGCCAGTATGCATAATCCCAAATAATTCCTACCAAGTGAAACGTTGAGAGCAGGTTTGGCCCAACGTTCATAAAGTTAATCCGTACATAATCGCCCGGCTTTGCGGTAATCGGCTCCTTTACATATTTAAAGATCTCGCCGTTAAATGTTACGTAGGTGGGATTCCCTTCCACGGCATCTTTTCCACTGGCGTACCACTCGTGCTGGATTAGATCTATTTCTATATCCGGCCCATGACCCAGCTCTTCCTCGAGCTTAAATTTTTGATCTGCCGGTTCCACAATAATCATTCCGTACTGGCCAAACATGACGTGCATCGGAATGGCGTGGCCGCCCGGGGCACAGTGGTACATGTAAACGCCCGGAATAGTGGCTTTAAACTTTACCGATTTAGATTGACCTGCAGGAATTTCGCCCAGGTATTTTGATGTCTGTGTATATGCTGCGTGGATGGATGCACCGTGAGGAACAGATCCTTTATTCTCAACGATCATCTCCACAATATCTCCTTCCTGCACTCTAATAGTCGGCCCGGGAATACTCTCATTGGTACGGAATCCATCATACAAAACTCCGTTACCCAAGTAAGCCATCCCTTCATCCAGCTCAATCGTGTAGCTTACATCCGCTTCTACATCCTGATCAACATAACTCGTTGCCGGAATCGAGAGGTTTGCATCGCGCTCAATAATATCGATGAAATCCTGGTTTTGGTCTTGATCTTGCTCCGCTCCATTCATATCACCTCTGAATAGATGGCTCGTTGCTTCAGCAAACTCCAGTGGCAGATTTTTCTGAGCTTCCATCGCTGCCATCAGCTCTTTGCCGATCAATGTTTCACTTAACTCCTCTTCTATTTCTTTTTTGTAAAGTGCGTTACAAGCCGGGCACGCAAGTGCCGACTCCACCGCCGTTGCAATTGAAATTATAAAGAGCAGTGACGTCAATAGTCCCAACCGTAAGACATGCTCATAAGATTTGTTACTTTTTTTCATTTTTACCCCAACTCGTTGATTAACAATTAGTTAAATATAGTTCCTTTGGACAATTTTACAAGTTTTTATGTTTTTCTGTGGCTGATTTACCAACCTCGTTCAGAGATAACCTATGAGTTTTTTTAATAAAAGACAAAATACTCTTTATTCTTTATAATGGCTTCACAATACTCTGGTTTCTTTAAACTGAGATCAAATAGCACTCCCTTAGTGGAAACCTAAAGATTTAAACATTCAAATTAACAGACCTTATGAGTTCATCAGCCCAAAAAGTAATAAACCCCGATGTAGATAGAATTGGAGACATTGTTGCCGACAACTATCATGCCGCCGGTATTTTTAAAGAGTTTGGAATAGATTTTTGCTGCGGTGGTGGTATTTCCATTGCCAAAGCGTGCCAAAAACGAAATCTAAATCCGGATGATGTAGTAGCAAAACTTCAATCGGTGTATTCCGATAAAAATGACGGCAATCAAAATTATAATGCCTGGGAACCCGGTTTTTTGATCGATCACATTGAGCGTACACACCATAATTTTGTGCGAACAAAAACGAATGAGATTTCAGTGTATGCCGCCAAAGTTGCAAAAGTACATGGTGAGCGTCATCCCGAAAATGTAGAAATCTATAATAAATTTGTTGCCCTCTCCCGGGAACTGCTCGAGCACCTTCAATCTGAAGAAGAGCGTGTTTTTCCGTTAATTCGCGAAATTTATAAAAGTAGAATGAACGGTGAATCCATTCCCGACAAAATACACGATCGGTTACGTGAGGAGCTGGAGATGATGGAGGATGAGCATGAAGGCGCCGGCGATATTATGAAAGAGATTCGTGCATTAAGCAACGATTTCACCCCGCCACAAGATGCCTGTGCTACCTACAGAATTCTGTATCAAAATCTTGCCGGTTTTGAGGAAGATCTGCACAAGCACGTGCACCTCGAAAACAACATTCTTTTTAAAAAAGCAGAACAACTGGTTTAAGAAAACTCCAATAACTGTTGCCATTTCACCCCGAGATGGCAACAGCTTAGAGTGAAATATCACACAAATTTTACAGCCTTTAAATGTACACCTGGTCTGTATTTTTTCATCTGCTATTTGTGACGTTTTGGATTGGCGGCATGTTGTTTACGGCTGCCGTTCTGGTCCCCGCTACAAGAAATAAATTAGCGAGTCAGCGCGGCTTATTATTCACAGAGTTGGGAACCCGTTTCAGTAGGCTTAGCTGGCTCGCTTTCCCACTACTGATTCTAACCGGATATACAGCACTGCTTGGCCGCGGCTTTACGAACGATGCCATCTTCTCATTGAGCTTTTGGCAAAGTTCCTACGGCTCCACCCTTTCGTTGAAACTCTATTTTTTTGGTGCCGTGCTTATTCTAAGCGGAATCCATGACTTTTGGCTCGGCCCAAAAGCGGCACAGCTGATGGATGACGAACCGACTTCCAATCAAACCAAAAAATACCGAAAAGCCACAAGCTGGATCGGACGCATTAATCTGCTCCTTGGTTTGGCAATCCTCTATTTTGCAGTTACGCTGGTCAGGGGATAAGTACGTGGCTGACCACTAAGCTAACAGAATTTTAAAGGTAATAACTACTTTCAACCTAATTCTGATTAATTTTTCACCTTTTTTGAGATAAAAAATCCTCTCCTTTTTACGGAGGGGAGTTAGGGGTGGTTAAATATAGCTTATGAATATGATTTAAAATGAAAAACACCTAAGGCTACCACCCCCGGCCCCTCCTTACACAGGAGGGGAGAATCCCACATTTACGAACTAACCACCAAATTCATCAAGCCGCTATAAAAGATGCCGAAAGTTACGCGCTGGTTTATAAAAGCAGGAATCATCTACTTTATCGTCGGCGTTATTCTCGCGCTTATTTCAAAATTTCCGGCCATCAATGCCGGGCCTCTCCTCCTGCCCGTCTATTGGCACATGCTGGTCATCGGCTGGCTTACACAGATCATCATGGGGGTCTCCATCTGGATGTTTCCCCGCAAACATCGTGACAGGAAAAAACGCGAATCCACCCTGACTTGGCTCACATTTTGGACTCTAAACTCAGGGCTGATTCTTCGGTTTCTCTCCGAACCTTTTTTACCGGTAGTGCAGGACTCCTTTTTGATGAACGTCGCTATTCTGTTCTCCTCCCTGCTGCAAATTTCCGGCGTTATTTTCTA
>SKWF01000225.1 GCA_007129085.1 Balneolaceae bacterium
GACGACCGAACAGTTTACTGGTTGGTGATGGATTATCTGGAGCAGGCAAAAGAGGTAGATTCATCCGTAGCATCAACAGCTGATGAAAGAATGGCATCTTACGAACCTGTATTGCCCACTTCCGAGGATGTTTTCTTTAGAGATTGGGAAGATGGTGAAGAGATCCGCATTGATGGCACCCATGAAGAGTGCTATTCCTGGATTGATGAACCAACTACCGTGCGAAATTAAGAAAAGAGTGCTGTAAATTAATTTAGCCTCGGCATAATGAGTGTCGAGGCTTTTTTTATGTTTTAGAGTGAATAAATAACACACTTCCGCAATAATGTTGTTCCTAAATGAGTATGTAAATCAAGAAACTTGCTGCAAGTATTAATAGACAAATCCCTAAAAATGTAAACCAGGGAAACGTCCATGGTGGCTCTTCACCAAGTTCCTTGTAGAGATAATTGCGTAAGAGCTGGGTATTTTTGGTGTTGGCTTTATAAACGGCATCGAAGGCGTCTCCGAAAAGAGGCAGCAGCCCGCCAAAAAATTCGATAAGCATGTTGCGAATCATTTTGCGCTGCACGCTGCGATCAGCACCAACTTTTCTAGCTTCGTAGAGAACATAGAGGGAGAGAATAAGCCCTGCAAAGTCACCAATAACAGGGATCAGTCCAATTAATGGGCTTAGGCCAAACCGGATGTTAGTAAACGGCACCCGTATGTTGCTGTCGGTATAGTAGCTGAAGCGGTCGAGTCGATCTAGGGTGCTTCTATGGGCTGATTGGGTGGAGGTAGGCACAATGTTACATGGGTGAAGTTGAAGATTTTACGAACGTTTCGAGCTTACCTGCTTTTTTGTTGAAAACCAATAAATTCCTGATAACAAATATTTGCAAATTTATACTGTTGTGGACCATTTGTAAATAGTGTAGCTTTGACTTCAAGAGAAACACAAAAAGTGTTAGAGATCAAGAGATGAAGCTAAGGGACGTTTTTATGAAAAGGATAAGAGAGACGGCATTTTTTTTTAAAAATCATATCTGATTTTGTAGAGATCGTTCACAGCGTCATACAAATCCATTTGTATGCAGGAAAATTCAGTGTATAAGCCAGTTGATAAGAGTGAACGAATTCACGTTTTAGATGCACTACGTGGGTTTGCGATTTTTGGGATTTTGATGATCAACATCCAGTTTTTTAGTGGCTATTCATACATGGTGGATGATGTTCTAAGTCAATTACTGCTGGCTGACTGGAATACATTTTTTAATAGGCTGCATGCCGTTTTTTTTAGAGGCAAATTTTATACGCTTTTCTCACTGCTTTTTGGAATTGGTTTCGCAATACAATTCGTCAGAGCCTCATCAACCACTCGATCTTTTACGGTGCATTTCAGCCGCCGGCTTTTCTTTCTTTTGTTGATCGGTATTATTCATCTCTGGGCGATTTGGTTTATTGATATACTTGTTCTGTATGCTCTGTGCGGTTATTTATTGATTTTATTTAAGGGGTTTTCCAATCGGGGGTTGCTTTTAGCAGCGTTCTTTATTCTGCTTTTGCCCGGCTTAAATTCCTGGTATCTGTATGCCTATGATGGCGGTTATACCACCACTCTCTACCAGTGGTTGTCTGAATGCTGGCGTGATTTAGATCTGCCTACAGAATCAGATCAGTACACTACCTTTCGAGTGTACGATATTGCTGCAGTAATACAGAGTAATTCCTGGAGCACTTTTTTAACTTTCAATTTTTTAGGCCCATTACTCAGGGGATACATGATCTCTTTAGATGGTCGTTTATTTAAGGTACTGGGTATATTTGTTATTGGATTGTGGACCGGTCGCCAGTTATTAATAAATAAAATTCATGAGAATAGACCTTTTTTGATTCGTACAGCTATTGTTGGACTCCTTTTAGGCATACCAATGAATATAATTTTTGCAATGGAAACACCTAACATATTGGATAATAGCTGGTATCCGATAGTTGATGAAACGATCACCACTTTTCGCTATATAATTCTTACTGCAGGGTACGTCGCATTATTTATGCTGTTATTTCAAACCGGCGTTAAAGACCTTTTAAATAGAATGTTTAGTGCTGTCGGCAGAACAGCCTTATCGAACTATATTTTGCAATCTATTATTGGAATCTTCCTTTTTTATGATGTGGGGTTGGGCCTTGGCAAACATCTTGGATTAGCTTTACTTACGCTGTTTGTGGTTGTTATATTTCTATTTCAAATCGTCATTAGTGAGTTATGGTTGAGACGTTATAAATTTGGCCCTATTGAATGGATTTGGCGTATGCTAACGTATGGACGCTACATGGAAAACCGAATAGAATAGGGAAGAAACATTTATAGACCTCGCAGTGCAAGGTTTTTCAGGGAATTTATAAAATTGCGATTAGATAGGCTGAAAAGTTTTATTCGCTAAAAAAATATGCTTGAGGTATTCATTTTAAAGTTTCTAATAAAGTTCACATCAAAAAAAAAGGGGATACTTCATACGAAGTTCCCCCTTGTGCTGTTCAGGAAAGAATTATTTTTTAATATAGTAGCTGAAATTAATTCCTGCTGCAATTTCCAGTACGTCAGAATCAATGTGAACCGGTGTGAGACGTGTACTCGTTGATCCATCTCCCAATTGTCCGATGTCATTGGCTCCCATTGCCCAAAGTTGTCCATTTTCTTTCACATATAATGTGTGCCTGTTGCCACCGACCGCGCGGTGTACATTAGTGTCTATTTGCATTGGGCTTGTATGTGAATCTGTGCTGCCATCTCCCAGTTGTCCGGATGTATTATTACCCATCGCCCACAAAGTTCCATCATTGGTAATATAGAGACTGTGGTCTCTACCTGTGTTAACATATTTTACGTTTGATGCAATCTCAATCGGCTCAGGACGATTCGTTATGGTACCATCTCCAAGTTGTCCGGAACCATTCCCGCCTACCGCCCAAAGGGTGCCGTCAGTTTTTATATAGATTGTATGACGTTGCCCGGCCGCAACGTGCTCAACATTTGAATCAATTTGAACCGGTGCGGTGATAAAATCTACGTCTTCGCTGCTAATCTGATTATTTGTGTTTCGGCCTGTTCCCCAGAGTGTACCGTCGTTTTTAATAAACAGACTGTGCCATTCGCCTATTGCCAATGATTTCACGTCCGTTTCTATTTGAACTGGATCCGTTCTCTCCGTTGTTGTTCCATCACCCAGTTGACCTTCACTGTTTTCACCCATTGCGTATAGCTCGCCATCGTTGGTTAAGTACATGCTATGAAATTCACCACCGGCGGCATGTTTTACATCCCCTCTGATTTCGACGGGTGTGGTTCGATCCGTATTTGATCCGTCACCGAGTTGTCCGTGATAATTGTATCCGGTTCCATATAGAGTTCCCTCATCATTAATGAAAAAGCCGTGCCATGCACCCGCCACAATCTTTTCTACGTTATAAATGCTCCACATAGGTTCAGAACGATCATCGCGAGTTCCATCACCCAGCTGGCCGTTGAAGTTATAGCCCATTGTCCAAGCGGTATTTACAAGTGGCTCGAAAACAGCGGTCACACTTTTGGGTGAATCAATCACTATTTCGCTGACGCTTTCATCACCTTCTAAATCGCCTTCCCAACGGATAAATATCCAACCTTCATCAGCCTGTGCAGTTAACCGTACGGTAGTTCCATGTCTATATTCGGTCTTTGCAGAACTAACAAGCTGTTCAGTAACAGTACCTTCACCCACAGTATTAATTGTTAGTGGGTAATCCCTTAACATAAAAACTGCTGTTATCTGTGTATGTCCGTTTACTGTAATTTCAGCGGGATTTGTTGTTCTATCAACATTTCCCTCCCAATAATCAAAAACGTAGTTTTCTGCAGGTTTTGCTGTAATATTCAGTTTTGTCCCTCTCTCGTACGTCCCCAATGCTGGGTCAATAGTTCCCGCTTCTTCCGGGATTACATTTGTCGCTAAATCGTATGTAGGTGGTGGGTCAATGGATTGACATGCAAACAGACTACATACTACTAGAATTGTTAATGAAAAATAAAATGCTCTCATCTTGTTTTCCCCTGAATTATTATTGATAGTTATTCAATGCCCTTATTTATTGGCTTGCCAATCTATAGAATCAAAAATGAAGCCAACGTATATCTATATCAGGGGATTACAACATTCGTGCCATTTTATAAAATGCTCGGATTAAAGCATTAAGAACAGGAGGGAAGTGGGGCAAAACGATTTGAAGAGGAGTTATTGCAGAGAGTATATTTAATATCGATTTATATAATCCTGAAATAATTTTGTAAATATCTTGTAAAAACTACCCACTTATAGCGAGCCAAGTAAAATTTACCCAGTTGAAATTTTAAACACGAAGGTAATGGTTTGTAGAAAATGATGAGATATAATAGAGTAGGAGTAAGTATTTTCTTACTTCTACGTGTTCTCTCACTTTTTACGTCGATCCATCAACTCTCCGACAACACGATCCAACGGAATATCTCTCTCAACGAGAAGTGCAACAAGGTGATAGAGTAGATCGGCTGATTCATTCACAACTTCCGAGTCATCTTGGTTTTTAGATGCTATTATCGTTTCAACGGCCTCTTCACCAACTTTTTGGGCAATCATATCAATGCCATTTTCAAAAAGTTCAGTAGAGTAAGATCCACTCGGCTTATCTTTTTTACGGCTGATGAGGAGTTTCTCGAGATCGTATAAAAATTGAACTTCCTTTTTGTTAGACATAAATGTTGATATAAAAAGTTAAGAGCTAAAATCTGTAATCAAAGATAGATCGGTGACTTGGTCAGTGAATGAATAAATACGGATTCTCAGATAGAGGACTCTTCGGTATCTCTATGCAGAATACGCACGTCAATCCCTTCATTTGCCATTTGCGCTTTCAAATCATCAATTTCTATTTCACGAAAATGGAATATGCTTGCGGCCAAAACAGCATCTGCATTTCCAATTAAAACGGCATCGCAGCAATGCTGAATTGTTCCGGCACCACCACTGGCAATCACCGGTATAGTAATTTGTTGATTTACTTTTTTGAGTAGGTCGAGATCAAATCCTGATTTCGTGCCATCACGATCCATACTTGTAAGCAGAATTTCACCGGCGCCAAGCATTTCCGTTTTCTTTATCCAGCTCAACGCATCGAGCCCGGTGGGTTCTGATCCACCCTTTACAAAAACTTCCCAATGGTCATCCACTCTTTTGGCGTCTACGGCAGCTACAATTGCCTGTGAACCGAATGCGTTCGATGCACGGGTAATCAAGTCGGGATCGCGTACAATTGCGCTATTGAGCGATACTTTGTCAGCTCCCGCTTTTAAAATGGCTTCGATCTCCTCAACCGTTTTAATGCCTCCGCCAACGGTAAATGGAATATTGATGTGGGCCGCAATTTCGGTGACGAGTTTAACCAGTGTTTTCCGCTTCTCTTTGGTAGCGGTAATGTCGAGAAAAACCAGTTCGTCGGCTCCTTCTGCAGTATATCGCTGGGCAAGCTCTACAGGGTCTCCGGCATCCCGCAAGCCGACAAAGTTCACCCCTTTAACGGTGCGACCGTCTTTAATATCCAGGCAGGGTATGATTCGTTTTGTAAGCATAATTTGAGTTAAAGAAGATAACGGGAATTCCCATAAATTACAGCGCGATAATGTAATAGATTTGTAATCATTTCTCGAAAGAAAGATCACTGCCTGATTGTTAGTGATATGAACCGCAGTGCCGCTGTGACGCAGAGGGGTAAATGGGATTGTTAGATTTAAAAAAGTTTTAGATCTCTTGGAATTGCTTTTTTTAGCCAAAATTAGGCTGACGTATTTTTACAATTCTCTGCGTCTCCGTCTCACTGCGGTTAATATTCTTTTTAAAAACTCATACGACAACTTTTAGATGTAGGATATGAACCGCAGAGCCGCTATGACGCTGAGGAATGATTGAAAAATGCTAAGTTTAAAAGTTTAATCCCTTGAGAAATTTCGATTGTTTTATAAAACCTTTACCGAGGTTTTTGTCTTTCCCCTGCGCCTCCGTGCC
>SKWF01000067.1 GCA_007129085.1 Balneolaceae bacterium
CTGCGTCCGCAAGAACTTCTCCCCACGGGTTGATGATCATCGAATGCCCATATGTAAAGCGATTTTCACCATGGCGTCCGGTCTGCGCCGGAGCGATTACATAAGCGCTGTTTTCTATCGCCCGTGCCCGAAGCAGCGTTTTCCAGTGCGCATCGCCGGTGGGACGAGTAAATGCCGCAGGCACCGTAAGCAGTACGGCCCCCTCCTCCATCAGTTTTCTATAGAGCTCGGGAAAACGCACATCATAGCAGATGGAAAAACCTATTGAGGGCAGATCTTCAGATTCATAAACGACAGCCTCTGGTTTGCCGCCCTGGACATGGGCCGATTCCCGATAGGATTCATCTTCGGAAACCACGGCATCAAACAGGTGGATTTTATCATACTGCGCCACCGTGGTACCATCCGGGCCAATGAGCACACTCCGGTTATACATCTTCCCTCCTTCGCTCAGGACAGGGTAACCACCTCCAAGCAGGAATATCTTCAGCTCTTTAGCCCAGGCGGGCAGCTGTTCGTCTACAGCTTGTTGTATCTCAGCGGCGTGATCCATCTTTTCTTTCTCCCTGCCAAGAAATGCAAAATTTTCGGGTAGGCAGATGAACGTAGCACCATCATCTGCGGCTTCTGCTACAAAACGATACGCATCACCCAGGCTCTTCTCTACATCAGGCTGACTATTTAACTGTATGGCTGCTGCTTTCATAATCTGTTTACTTGTATGAAAAGTGTCTTAATAAAATTTAGAAATGTCTAATTAAAGGAGGCATTGAAAAACCTTAATGCATTAACATTTCGACTTCACTCCACTACGTTTCGTTGCGCCTGTCTGCAGAATCCGCCGGCTGGCGGACAGGCAGGCTCAATGTGACGTTTAACGTCATACTGAGCGCAATGAGGAGTGGAGCGACGAATGAACTCGAAGTATATCTGTCTTTTTCAAAACCTCCTTAAAATGTACCTGAAATAGATTAGCTCAGCAAGCATGGCGGATTGGTTAAACTATAAAATACTTCTGCTAAACTGAGTAGTCTAATCACGGCGTCACGGCGGTTTTCACAACGGACACAGCAACATCCTCGCATGGGAACAATGCGAAAAACTTCCACACACGTTCGAACGGGGACGTTCGAATTACTATCTTAAGAAAAAAATAAGTAACCAATTATCTCATGGACTCCGAAAAACTTCGTTCTCTACAAGCTCCTCTGAAATCAAAATACAAAGATGATCCCGATTCTGCGGTGGTAACACTCTCCTCGGAAGGAAAAATCGGCGATGGTGTAACCTGCAAAGTGGATACTGGCAAAGCAATGGTTGAGGCGGGGCTTCATCCCGCTACGGGCGGTGACGGAATGGCGGCCTGCTCCGGGGATATGCTGCTCGATGCTCTTGTTGCCTGCGCCGGCGTTACGTTGGGAGCCGTATCAACCGCTATTGGCGTGGAACTGGGTGAAGAAACCAAAGTAACCGCAGAGGGCGACCTCGATTTTCGCGGCACGCTGGGCGTATCCAAAGAGGCTTCCGTTGGGTTTAAAGATATTCGCTTAACCTTTCATTTGGAAACCGATGCCGATGAGGATCAAATCGCATCACTCATAAAATTAACGGAGCGATACTGCGTGGTTTTCCAAACGCTTAATAACAAACCGAACCTTGTTACCGGTCATAAAATCGTGTAGCAGAATCATCCGTTTTATTCGGCCCCTCTGCTGATGGGGCCGATATACTCTCCCCTTTCAAATGAAAATTTAAAATGGAATCCCTGGTGTGATTTGTACTCCCAATCTGCCTCCAGCTGTTTTAGAAGCGTATCGATGATCATCATGCCAAAATTTCCACCTTCATCAAAGTCTACATCTTCCGGCAGGCCTACGCCAAAATCGCGATAGAAGAATGAAACGGAATCGCCATTCTCTTCAGTTTTGATGGAGATTTTTTTGTCACGCTCATTCGGAAAGGCGTGCTTTAGTGAGTTCGAAATCAATTCGTTTATCAGGAGTCCGCACGGTATGGCTTGGTCTAAACTGAGTGAAAATGGTGCCAATTCGAGAGTGAATGCCAGCTCAGCATCTCCGCCCGAAAATGATTTTTTGATAGTATCGGTAAGATCCCGGAGATATCTTTCAGTACAAATCTCATGGATATGATCTTGTTGGTAAAGCAGCTCATGAACCTTTGAAATGGAGAGTATTCTCAGCTGTGTAGCTTTTAATTTCGATAGCGTCTCCAAATCATCAATATCAGTTGACTGAAGCTCTATCAACCCGCTGATAATAGCCAAATTATTTTTTACGCGGTGATGAACTTCCTGCAAAAGCGCCTCCTTCTCCGTTACCACTTTCTTCAGCTCTCTTTGTGATGTAACCAACTCAGTTACATCCTGACCAACCGTGTGCACCGCCTTTTTCCCATTAAATGTAAACGGTACAGATTGCGCCTTTACAAATCGTCGTTCCCCCTTTTTATCCATAATGCCTAAAATCCTTGGGGATATATTCCCTCCGCTTTGCGCCCTTTCTATTCTCTCTTGAAGCTCCTCCATCGTCATGTCATCATCGTCGTGGCGCACAAACTCACCAATCAAATCCGCAGGGTTTGAGTACCCATAAATTTCCGCACCGGCTTGATTGATATACTGGATGATGCCATCAATAGATATTTGAACCAGATCTGCACTCTTCTCCACCATCTCTTTCCATTTCGGATCCGTTATCTCATCAAATGAGGGGGTACTTTGCACTGCTTTTGAAATCAAAAATTTCAATCTGGTGGTGAGTTGTTTTTCATCTGCCGGCAGTGGGATAATTTCATCCGCATGGTGGATATGATCATGAACTGAATTCCAGTCATCATCAGAACAGAATAATATTGTGGATGAATGTGTTCGGTCACCTTCGCTTCGATCAAGCCAAGAGAGGTTGTTCAAAAATTCAGACACATCCAACAACAGCAGGTCTGCGGTTAATGAGTCCGTAATCTCTGCAGAATCACCATTTTTGTTGATGATAGAGCTGACATTCTGTAGGAGTGAAGGGTCCGATATTTTTAGACCAACCTCTATCTCTTTTTCTACCGCTAAAGGTTCTTCCTGTTCTGCCATATGCAATTAACTTTACTTTCCAATCTCTCCGTAGGACAAGCGCTGAATAGTTAATTTATCCATTTAGAGTAGATTTGCAAACAGCTTGGATAAATCTAACGGTTTGAATCTCTCTACTTTTTACCTGCCTCCAGCAATCCTTTCTTCACCCATTCGCGACGCTCTTTCGAAATTCCAATTACTATGGCCGGTACCACGAACAATGTTAAGATTGTAGCAAACGTCAATCCTCCAATCACTGATCGTGCAAGCGGACTCCAGGTTTCAGACCCGGCTCCAATCTCCAGAGCAAGCGGTATCATAGAGAAAATTGTGGTAAGTGCCGTAAGCAAAATGGGGCGCATGCGGCGTTTACAAGCTTGTAGAAATGCGATGAGATATGCGCGGTCCCGTGTGGCAGTGCGGCCTGTGTATTGATGGATATAATCCACCAGCACAATTCCGTTGTTCACCACAATGCCCACCAAAATCACAATTCCAATGTAGGCCGGTACACTAAGCGGCGTGTTTGTCATAAACAGGAATACCAGCGAACCGAAAAAGGCCAGTGGCACCGTAAACATAATGATGAATGGATCACGAAGATTTTCGAAGATCGACGCCATTACCATATAGGTTAACAGCAGCGAAAATAGGAACGCAAATCCTAACTCACGCTGGCTATCGTCCATACTTCTTGTCGTTCCTGTAAAATCGTACCGATATCCATCCGGCAGTACAACATCATCGGTTAATATTTCGCTGATTTCTGCTCGCATATCCGCGGGATTTCCCTCTACGTTCACCGTCAGATCTACAAATACTTCACGGTCGCGCCGGGAAATACGGTTCATTCCCTGCTGAAATTCGAAACTTCCGACTCCTAAAATGGGTACGCGAACATCTTCCGCCTGAATCACATCCAGTGCAAACAGATCACTTCGGTTTTGAAAACGGTCGCGGTCATTCCGCACCTGGATGGGGATCTCCCGGCCATCTTCTCTAAAAAACCCTGCTCTTGTTCCTCTCGCCTGCGTTCCAAACGCGTTGGCAACTTCATTAGCAGATACTCCAAGCCGGCTGATTCGTTGCCGATCGAGCGCATAGTGGAGCTCCGGTGTGGGGCGGTTCCGATTTGTTGAAACCGAGGTAATATTCTCTTCCTGTGTCAGGCGTTCATCAATCCGGGTAGCGTACTCCATGAGCACATCCGTATCGGGCCCGATGAGACTAATCTGCAGGCCTCGCCCACCCCAGCCGCCGCGTCCACCGGGGATTCCACCTCCGCCACTCTCCTGTATTTCCAGGTCTACATCCTGGGAATCGAGCATTTCGCGGGTTTCATCAATCAAATCTGCCGTGCTTCTATCCCGCTCTCGATGATCGGTGAGCAACACCTTCATCTCCCCGAGATTAGATTCCGTACTCCAGCGCTGACGGCCAATACTGGTGATGACGGTTTGAATTTCCGGAACGGCCAAAAGCTGATCCGTATAATTACGAAGCTCTGTTGCCGTATTATAGAGCTGGTTGCCCGCAGGAAACGTTACCTGAACCGTATATTCACCGCTATCGGATTCAGGGAAAAACTCGCCGGGAATAGTTCGAAAAAGGAAAACCGACCCCACAATAATTCCAACTACAAATAGGACTACTACATATTTTCTGTCGAGTATCCAGAACAGGATTCGCCCATAATTTTTCTCCAGGGCATGAATCCAGCGAAACGTGAGGTTCTTTCGGTTAAACTCTTCACGTTTTAAAATCAGTGAAGCGAGCACAGGAATCAGAATTATAGATGCCAGGTACGAACTGGTAATCGCAATAGAAATTGTGAGTGCAAGGTCGCGGGTAATTGCGCCCGTAACGCCGGAGACAGCTAAAATGGGTACAAAAACGGCAAGTGTTGTCAAGGTTGATCCAAGTAGTGCCCCGGCCACCTCGTTGGTCCCTTCAAGGGCAGCGTCCATCCGCTTTCTCCCCTCTTCTAATTTATTGGCAATACTTTCAGATACCACAATGGAGTTATCCACCAGAAGCCCAATGGCCAGTGCCAGGCCGGTGATAGAGATAATATTCAGGCTGATATCCAGAAAGTACATGGCTCCAAAAGTTGCCGTCAGCGATACCGGAATACTCATCGCCACCACAAACGCAATTCGCCAACCCCCCATAAACAGCAACAGGATTAATATTACAGCGATCAATGCAATGAGCGCAGACTGTGCAAGGTTCGACACCGAATCTTCAATAAACTGCCCTTCGTTACTCAACACCTGCATTGAAACACTTCCCGGAAGCACATTCAGTATCGGATTGATCTCCGCCAACACCGCTTCGGCAACATCCAGCGTGTTCGCATCCGACTGCTTCTGAATTTCTACTTTTACGCTGTTTCTGCCATTCACCTCCTCAATAGAGTTGATATCGGCATAGGTATTTTCAACCAGCGCCACATCCGATACGCGAATGGGCGTTCCATCATCACTGCGCCGGACTACGGTGGCAGAAATTTCATCAATAGAATGGAATACCGATTCAGCCCGAATGCTGTAGCTGATGCGATCCGCTACCAAGTTTCCAATCGGCTGATTGACGTTATTATTCTGCAGGGCACTTACCACTTGCGACGGAACCACACTGTGGCTCGCCATCGCATCGGGGTTTAGCGTTACATAAAAATTTCTCTGCAGGCCACCCCGTGTGTCGGCTGCTGCAACTCCCCGGAGCCGCTCAAAACGCGGTTCAACGAGCTCCTCCGATAGCTGACGAAGTTCATCAAGCCCCATTGCATCCGACTCCAGGCTGATTTCAATAATGGGAGAGCTGTCCGGATCGAACTGAAAAATTACAGGGTCATTTGCTTCAGTAGGCAGATCCACCCGAACCCGGTCGATCGCCTCGCGTACCCGCATCTCAGACTGCTGAATATTTGATCCGGGATCCATTCGCAGAATGATGAACGCCCCACCC
>SKWF01000207.1 GCA_007129085.1 Balneolaceae bacterium
CAGAATCATGATGAAAATTCTTGGTACGGCACGACCTCAGAGCTTTTTGGTGAGGCTTCGGAGATCTTTGCGGTATTGACTGCGACGTTTCATGGAATGCCGCTTATATACAGCGGGCAAGAAGCGGGGCTTGATCAACGGCTGGAATTTTTTGAAAAAGACGAAATTAATTGGAGAGATCATCCCAAAGAGGAGATCTACTCAACACTGATCCATCTGAAAAGGGAAAATCAAGCTCTGTGGAACGGGGAACATGGAGGAGATCTTCAGCGAGTATCAACCCAAAATGACGATGATCTTTTTGTGTTTGTGAGAGAAAAGGAGGGAGATAGAGTTTTTGTGGCACTGAACTTATCAGATGAAAACCAAGACGTGTCTCTCAGTTCAGATGATGCCGGTTTGTACGAAGGAGAGTGGTTAAATGTCTTTTCAGGTGATGAGGTTTTGATGGATGAAGGTACAAACCTGTCACTATCAGCTTGGGATTATGCAGTTTACGAAGCTAAATGATATAGCTTAAAAGTTGGTTGCAGAGCTGACATTTCGGAAACCAAACCTGTGATATTCATGTTTTTCAATGTATGAAAAATAGTAGCAGCTACGACCTTATTGTTATTGGTTCCGGAATGGGAGGGATGAGTGCGGCATCCATGTTTGCTAAGGATGGCTACCGTGTGTTGATTCTGGAGGCAGCACACGCACCGGGAGGATGCTCATCATCCTATTATCGAAAAGGGTATACTTTTGAATCGGGTGCTACAACACTTATCGGTTTTGATGAGCACCAACCGTTACGAATCTTAGAAGATCATCTCGGAATATCACTTCCCAAAACGGCCATTGAGCCATCCATGACGGTTCATCTGGATGGGGATGAAATTGTCCGTTGGCAAGATCAGGATAGATGGTTGAAAGAGGCCATTACTCATTTTGGTGAACCTTCTGCACAAAAAAAATTCTGGAGTTTAGCACATCGTGTATCCAAAGTGGTATGGAAAGTATCGGGTAAAAATCCGCTATTTCCACCACAGCAAATCTCTGACTGGTTTCACCTCTTGAAAAACGATCCCCGTGATGTTTGGGTACTTCCTTATGCATTGAGCTCAGTTAAAGAAATAGCACGCCGAGCCGGAATTACCAACGCGAAATTCTATCGTTTTTTAGATGAGCAGTTGATGATATCGGCACAGTCCACGGCCGATGACACTCCATTTCTTTTTGGGGCGCCTGCAATTACCTACACAAATTCTACCAACTACACGGTTCAGGGCGGATTGATAGAAATGGTAAAACATCTGCAGAGATATGTCGAAGAGAGAGGGGGTGAATTGCACACCAAGGAGAAGGTAACTTCGCTGGATCAAAAAGAAGAGGGGTATATCGTTACAACCTCAAAAAATAGACGATACAGAGCGCCTTTGGTGGTTTCAAATATCCCTGTGTGGAATATGGGGGACATCACAACAGGGAAAGTGAATGAGTACTTTAAGAAGGAGTCAGCTAAATATGACCGTGCGTGGGGAGCCTTTACCATGGGAGTGGCTACCACTGATTCATACCCAGAAAACATGTCGCTGCATCATCAAATTCACATTGGCAAAGAAGATCAAACTCAATATCTACAGGGT
Organism: Balneolaceae bacterium; assembly: GCA_007129085.1. Taxonomy (GTDB): domain Bacteria; phylum Bacteroidota; class Rhodothermia; order Balneolales; family Balneolaceae; genus SW132. The sequence continues at coordinate 1,629 of SKWF01000207.1, forward strand.
GATTCGATTTTTGTATCTTTATCACATCCCAATGATAACGTTCGTGGCCCAGAGGGTGATCGCGTACTCAATATCTCCACACATGTTGAGCCGGAACAGTGGTTTAATCTCAATGGAGAATACGATCGAATAAAGGCTGAAGTACAGGAACAGATTCTTGAAATATTGGTAAAGAAATTACCGGGATTTCAGCGTCAAAACATCAAAGTTGCATTCTCCTCGACACCCGTAACATGGGCTGATTGGGTTTATCGAAAAAAAGGCCGTGTGGGTGGTATACCGCAACAAATGGACCGATCTTTACTTGATTGGACGCCCAACAAAACACCGTTTGAAGGGTTGTATCTTGTCGGAGATACGGTTTTTCCGGGGCAGGGAATTCCGGGCGTTACTTTAAGTGGAATCAACGTATATTATAGAGTTCAAAAAAATCATAAAAAATAGTTAATTCATTGAATTACCAGGAAAATAATTATTCACCGAATTCCTCATTTTCGGTCTTTCCACCTGCCGTAAAAAACCTGTTAATTATAAATGCACTTGTTTTTTTTGCGTTAACAACCCCGCAAATCGGCGACTTCATCTTTACATTTGGTGCGCTATGGCCATTGGGACACCAGCGGTTTGAGATTTGGCAGTTAGTAACATATATGTTTCTACATGGAGGAATGGGTCACCTATTTTTTAACCTTTTTGCACTCTGGATATTTGGACAGGCGATCGAAAATTTTTGGGGTACAAAACGGTTTGTTATGTACTATTTCTTAACAGGTATTGGTGCTGCCGTTATCCATATGTTTATAGGCGGAGGAGGTGCACCTACAGTTGGGGCATCCGGGGCTGTATTCGGTATACTCCTGGCTTTTGGTATGATGTTTCCTGAACGATATATCATGCTTTTAATACCACCAATACCGATTAAAGCGAAATATTTTGTCATGATTTTCGGTGTTATTGAACTGTTTTCAGGTGTGATGAGGCCCGGCAGTGGAATAGCTCACTTTGCCCACCTTGGCGGTATGGTTGTGGGCTTTGTTTTGATAAAATACTGGGGCCTCAAAGGCGAGAGAAGAATTTATTAAATCAGAAACTTTATGCATCAAAACGATTCATTTGGCAGTGCACTAAAACGGGGGTATTTACGAATGCCCGTTGTAATCCGTACGCTTATTACTATAAATGTAGCGGTTTTTATGGTGATGGCGATCGGCGGGCAGACCGTGGCCGGAATCATAGCTGATCTATTCAAATTTATCCCCGATCCATTTACAGCAGCCACTCAGCCTTGGCGATTCATTACTTACATGTTTGTTCATGGAAGTGGATTTCACCTGATTTTTAATATGCTGTGGCTCTGGTGGATGGGCCGGGCTGTGGAAGAGAGTATTGGCCCCCGCACATTTTCGGTGATCTATTTTGGAGCCGGCTTAGGTGGTATTCTTTTGCAATTTGCACTTGCTGCAATTTTTGGTGCAAACCCTGTAATAGGCGCGTCCGGTGCAGTTTATGGCACTATGGTAGCTTTCGGTTTTCTATTTCCACGCACACCCATTATGCTTATTTTTCTGCCACCCATTGAGGCACGTTTTGTGGTAGCAGGAATAATTGCGCTCGATTTCTTGTTGCTAGGTTCAGGTGATAATGTTGCCCGGTTAGCCCACCTGGGTGGTGCCGGAGCCGGTTATCTTCTGGTGAATGCTCACTATACAGGTTATGACCTTTCAAGTGTTATCAGGCCTTTTGAGCGGCTGTGGACTAAACCACCTAAGAAGGAGAAAAAAAGGAAAAAGAACGACAAGATGTATTCAGTCAGTGATGTTGAAATTGTTGATGAATCGGATCAATCCGAACTGGATGAGATTTTAGAGAAAATTTCTAAAGAGGGGTACGATGGACTGACACCGGAGGAGAAAAGAAAATTGTTTGAGTTGAGTAAACGAAACTAAAGTGAACGGTATCTGAAAAAGATGTGGTTCATGTTGATGAATAAAGAATACCTTTTGAAATTTAATTTTGTACAAGTATAGATGAATCCAATTGAGCGAAGACAATCGATAGAAGTTGATGTAGGTGGCGTTAAAGTAGGTGCCGGAAATCCCATCGTTGTTCAATCGATGACGAATACAGATACGGCTGATATTGATGAAACCGTTGATCAAATTGATCACCTGCATAAGTCAGGATCGGAATTGGTGCGAATTACGGTAAATAATGATGCATCGGCCAAAGCTGTCCCTCACATCAAAGAGAAGCTTATAAATCGGGGAGTTACTGTACCGATTATTGGTGATTTCCACTACAACGGACATAAGTTGCTGCCTCAATATCCCGAGATGGCAAAAGCGCTGGCAAAGTTTCGCATCAACCCGGGAAACACCGGCACGAAAACGCGCGATAAGAATTTTTGCACGATTGTTGAACAGGCTATCAAATATGATAAGCCGGTGCGAATTGGGGTCAACTGGGGATCGCTGGATCAGCAGTTGTTAGCTCAATATATGGATGAAAACAACCGGCGAGAGAAGCCGAAATCATCGAAAGCGGTTATGCTCGACACCATGGTAGAAAGTGCACGGCGATCAACCGCACTGGCTGAAGATGTAGGACTTCCATCCAACAAAATAATTGTCAGCTGTAAAATGTCGGGCGTGCAGGATTTGATCAACGTCTATGAGCGAATTGGGGAAGATTTGGATTACCCTCTGCATTTGGGACTTACCGAAGCCGGAATGGGCATGAAAGGAACTGTAGCCAGCAGTACGGCACTCTCTATTTTACTGCAAAAAGGAATTGGAGATACGATCCGTGTATCTCTAACACCAATGCCGGGGGCCGATAGGGCAGAAGAGGTACGAATTTGTCAGCAGATACTCCAATCGCTGGGAATTCGAAGCTTTATTCCCCAGGTAACATCATGCCCCGGTTGTGGACGCACGAAAAGCACCTATTTCCAAGAGCTGGCAGATGACATTCAAAATTACATTCTGGAAACCATGCCTGTTTGGCGAGAGGTCTATCCGGGTGTTGAGGAGATGGACGTTGCGGTTATGGGCTGTGTAGTTAATGGCCCGGGTGAATCGCGTCACGCAAATATCGGGATCTCACTACCCGGTACATTCGAAGAGCCTAAAGCACCGGTTTATGTTGATGGAGAACATCATACCACACTGAAAGGAGAGGGGATAGGTCAAGAGTTCCGGAAAATTCTGGATGATTATGTTCACCGAACATACGGTAATGGAGAGACTGTTGACGGGTAATTTTGTGAAAGTGCTTACACATTAAACTATTATATGATATAAAGAGTAGGATATATATTATTCTAATAGTTTTATACTTTTCACAGGTTTCGGACTAACTTTTAGGGAGATTTCGAGAGAACATGTACATTAATAAGAAATGCAAAAATAGTATTGAAACTATCCGTTTTAATGTTGATATTATGTAAGCGCTTACACTTAGTGCTGACAATCTGTTCGTAAAAAAGCAGGTTCAAATGAATTTTATAATCACAACTAACATCAAATAAACGGAAGACAATTATGAAGCTTAACAAATATTTAATGATGGCCTTTGCCGTGTTTGCATCTTTAGCGCTTTTTGCGTGCGGAGATGATACCCCAACAGGTGGGCTTGATGACATTAATGGTGGAGATGACAACGGAAATGGTGAAGAAGTAGAATCTGTATACTACGGACTCACTGTAGATGTTGATGGTGATACCTTCACTTTTGTAGTAGATATGACGGATCTGGAAGATTTCGATCCTGAAGAGTATTCAGTATTTGCTGCCGGAGAGTTTGGCGAAATTGAGTGGGCTGAACCCGGTACTGCTGAAGAACTTGAGCTAACACACATGGAAGATGCCGAAGATTTTCCAGCATCAAGTGGTGTTGAAGTTCCTGCAGGAGAAATGGAATATAAGTTCTTTTCAGACTTTATCGCTGAAGGCTGGGACGGCGGCGAATGGGAAGCTGGTGCTAACCGAGTCGTTGATGTTGTAGCCGGAGAAAGCAATATGGATGAATGGGGAGATGAGCCTGAAGAATAAGCTCATTATTTTCTTTCGATTCCAGTAAAGAAGTAAGAAAGGTGGGCAGCATTGTGTTGTCCACCTTTATTTTTTTATCTGAGATTTTTTAAGCATTCTATCGATGTCTAAAAGACATTTATAACAGGAACTTAATGCAACTATTTTGGCAAAAACGATATATGATATAGCACAGGCTGCAGGGGTTAGTATTGCAACGGTTTCGAGGGTTTTTAATGCCGGGGATAGAGTAAAAGACTCAACACGCGAAAAAGTATTGAAGA
>SKWF01000279.1 GCA_007129085.1 Balneolaceae bacterium
TATTTTGTCGTTAAACGAATTGTATCACAGACTAAATTTATAAGGTGGCTTTGAATAACCATTAGGCGGTATCATTTCGACTTCACTCCACCCCGAAGGAACGGGACCGGCAAAACACCGGCTTCGTTACGTTACGCTCAATGTGACGGTTAACGTCATACTGAGCGCAATGAGAAGCGGAGCGACGAATGAAGTCGAAGTATCTTGTTTTTCAAAGCCTCCTATAACACATAGCCAGACTCACCCGTATTGAAGAAGGGTATTTACATAGCAATTATTTTGTTCATCACTGCCGGTTGCGGTACACCTCTGCAACAGCCCTGGAATAACTTTAATGCCTACTTCAATACATTTTATAATACGCAGCAGTACTACGAAGAGGGGCTTGAACAAAATCAAGCCCAAACTGCTGAGTTAAATCCCTTGGTACCGGTTCGGGTATTTCTACCTCCTACCTCAGCCGGCCTGCAGGAATTTGAATTAGCCATAGAAACCGGTGCTTCGATTCTTAGAAATCATAATGAATCGAAATATGTAGAGCCCGCCATTTTTATCATTGGAAAATCGTACTTCTATAGATCGGAGTATTTTTCGGCGCTTGAAAAATTCCAAGAGCTCCGGGTTTATGCCGATTCCGATTTAGCCCAGGAGGCAGTTTTTTGGCAGGGAAGAACCTATCTGGAGATGCAGAATATCAACGAGGGAATTCGATATTTAGAACAGGAACTGGATTTGGTGGAGGCATGGAATGAATCAACCCGGGCTAATATACATACACTGCTGGCGCAACTTTATGTTGAGCAGCAGAATTGGTCAACTGCCGCAGATCTGCTGGATGAATCTCTGTTATACCTTGAGGATAGAGATGAACAGGCACGAGCATTTTTTCTTTATGGACAGGTGTTGGAAGAGATGGGGAATTATGAGGATGCCCGATTGGCATATGCTGAGGTTAACCCCACGCACCTTTATTACGATTTAGAGTTTAACGCAAAACGGAAGGAGGCTGAATTATTGCGGCGTTTGGGAAATTTCGACCGTGCGCTGACTCTATATCAGCGAATGGAAAGGGATGATAAAAATCTTGATGTTCGGCCTGAACTGTCTTACGAAGTAGCTCGAACTTATCAATTTCGGGGAGATATAAACCGAGCGTATGAACTCTATCTCGAGATACCCGATAATCAATTGCGCCCCCCGAACTCCGAAACTTTGGCAAAAGTGTATTACGCACTGGGGGAGATCTATCGGTTTGAGTATGAAGATTATCGATCTGCGGCAGAGTATTTTGATCGGGCCGCTGCACAGAATGTCAACCCTGAGCAAATGCCCTCCGGTTTTGATGCCGCAGAGCTCGCATCATCGTTTGGAGAGTATGCGCAAATTCGGCAGTCAATTGCAGAAAAAGATAGCCTGCTGTGGCTCGGGGCACTGGAAGGGGAAGAGTTTAACCAAGTGATTGATGAGATTGAGGCTCAACAGCGAGCGGAGTTGGAGCGTGAACTTCGGGAACGCGAGCAGCGTGGTGACCGCGCAGCTGTGATGGATCTGGATGAGGATTCGGTGGTAGATGCGGCCGAAACAACGGAGTACGGTTTTTTGAATATCAACGATCCAATTATGCTGGCTGATGCAAGCAGACAATTCCAGGCCCAATGGGGCGAAAGGCCGTTAGTGGATAATTGGAGGCGTTCCGAAGCGGCATCGAGAGCGCGATTACCAAGAGTTGTTTCTGATGGCGAAGAAATTATTCTTGAACAACCGGATGAGATTGCACCACAACAGGCGCAATTGGCGCTAAACCTGGGCAATATACCACGAACAGAAGAGGAGCGGTTGGAGGTAGAGAAACAGCGGGAGAACCAATATTACCAACTTGCCAATATCTATTTTCTCTCTTTTGATCTGCCCGATAGTGCCGCGGTTTACTACCAAAAAGTTGCCGATTCAGGCCTGGATAGTGATCTATCTCCACGGGCACTCCACTCACTTGTTGAAATTGAACTCTTACATGGAAACAGAGAGCGTGCACTGGATTATGGCGAGAAGCTTTTGGAATTGTACTACCATACCGTTTTCGCGCAACGGGCCGCGGATCGGTTAGGCTTGGATTATGTTGAGCTCAGAGATATGGAACCTGTATATCGGGAAGCGGAAGAGGAACGCAATTTAGCTGAACGTGCTCGATATCTGGAGGAGAGGGCTATGGAGACTACAGACGATACCCAACGCCCTTACCTGCTTTTTGAAGCGGCAGAAGAGTATATTAGAGCAGCTCAAGATCGGGATGAAAATTCTGCTGAAAAGAGGGCGCGGTGGTTCGATCTGGTTGAGAAGTGGGAGGTCGATCAAGAAAATTTTAGCACATTGCAGGATTCAGCCGCAGTAATGTTGAGAGATACCACGCTTTCTGCGGATGATCATCACTATTGGCAATCATTGGCGGACTCAACTCAGGCCAAGCCGAATCTGGAGGAGGTATTTCCTTTTGAAGGGGCGTACTGGGATAGCACACGATCGGTGCTCCATCAAATTGAAACGGAGCACGCATCGAGCAGTGTGATGCCACGGGTGGAGATATTACAACAAACATTGGCAAAGCCCGAATCTATGCAGCCGGGAGGGGATGATGCTACAGCTGATGCAGAACCGTCGGTGGACCTGAATGGGGAGGAAGGTGAAGCTCCGTTATGCAGTGAGCTCCCCGAGCCACCCGTGATTTCCGGCGGAATGGATGCGTTTTTGCAATCAGTTCCCTATCCGGTGTGGGCAGAAGATGCCGGTATATCCGGGGAGTTGAGCTACCGGGTGACGATTTCGCCGAATGGAGAACTGCTGGATTTCGAACAAGCGAGCAGTATGGACCGCTCCGGCATTCCCCAGGCGTTTGAACAGGCGATGCAGGCCGGACTCACTTTTGAGCCCTTGCCATCCGATGAATCTGTGACCTGTGTAATAACCTTTCCGTTTGATACGGGCAATTAATTTTTCAAATCTGAGTTCGATTATAGATTTAGGTAAATAGGTGCTCCCCTCCTGTGTAAGGAGGGGCCGGGGGTGGTAGACTGATACTTATGAATTTAAATGAGATTCAAAAAAAGTTTAAACCACCCCTATCTCCCCTCCTTGAGAAGGAGGGGACTAAATTAATCCAATCTGGGTTTCAAACTCATTTTCTTAAAAAGAATCTATTTCCTAAGCTGATAGATATGATCCAGATTCTCACTTTTTAGATGTTTCGCGATCCCTTCATTTATTCGCTTTACAATTCCCGGCCCTTCGTAAATCATCCCTGTATAGATCTGCAAGAGATCTGCTCCGGCTTTGATTTTCTCAATGGCATCATCTGCGCTGAAAATACCTCCAACGCCAACAACGGTTTTTTCCCCTTTTGTAACCTCTGAGATCAGCCTGATTTTCTCCGTGCTCTTATCACGAATGGCACGGCCGCTTAATCCACCCGGACCAATTTGATCAATTGTGTTGGCCGATGCGGTAAGGTTTTCTCGGTTTGATGATGTATTTGTAGCTATATACCCACTTACAGCAAATGATTCGCTTACCTCGATTATCTCCCGAAGCTGATCGCCCTCGCCATCAACAGAAACCTTTATGAGAACCGGTGGATCTGAGGAGTTTGTGCCCACCTCAAGGTAGTTGAGCAGCCTGTTCAGAGTCTCCGGATCTTCAAATGTTTTTCCCTCTTCGGTGTTTGGGCAGGAGATGTTAATGGTAATGTAATCGGCAATCGGTTTTGCCAGGTCGTAACTAAATTTATAATCGTCGAGAGCTGTTTGACCGGAAATTTTGGGACTATGAGTTTTGGCAATATTAATGCCCATCGGAATATTGAGCGAAACCTTCTCGAGCCGTTTGATGATGGTTTTAGCGCCATCGTTATTCAAACCCATCCGGTTGATAAGTGAGTGATCTTCCACAAGCCGAAAGCTTCTCGGTTTGGGATTTCCCAGGCTGGAATCGGCTGTAATGCTGCCAACTTCAACAAATCCGAATCCCAGCTTTTCCATCATGTTCAGCGTGGTTCCATTTTTATCAAACCCTGCGGCCAACCCTACAGGAGATGGAAAATGGAGTCCCCATATTTTTTGATGCAGCGATGGTGTATTGGTTTTATACATCAAACCGGTGAGCCCGGTTATGGGTATAAAATTGTTCATGGATGATACCATGCGAATCGTTAATTCGTGCGCCCGGTCTGACGGAAGCCGAAAAAGAACCGGCCTTGCGAGTAATTTGTATAAATTCATATTGTTAATTTTGATGCAAGTTACACATCGATCCACTAAGTTCGAAGTTTTGAAACAACGCTGAATATTGAACGCATTTATGGCACAAAGATCACCCCGAAAGTTAACGGATTTACTCTACAATCAAGTGAAGAAAAACGGGGGCAGTGGATTAGCCGGGGAGATTGTGGTACTCGAATCGCAGCAGTCGGGACACCCATCTTCTGTGCAGACGTTTATTGCTGCATATCCATCAAGATATATCTATGCCTACGGGGATGAAATCACGCTTTACGATGGCGAAGAAGAGCAGACTATTAAGGCAGATCCCTGGGAAATGCTTAAAAAATTCCGGGATGAAAAAAAGGGATGGTTGTTCGGGTATTTGGGATATGACCTGAAAAATTTTGTAGAGAATCTGGAATCAACAAACCGATCTCCCATCCGGCAGCCCGATCTGTTTATGATGGAGCCGTCTATACTTGTAAAAATTGCTGATGGCGGTGTTGAGACAATCATCGGGCCGGAACAGACTCCGGAATCGGCAGATCATCCTCCCCCTTTTTCAGTAGATGATTTGCAGCCGGGCATTTCGCGTGAAGAGTACATCAAGACGGTTGAAAAAATTAAAGAGCAGATTAAAGAGGGAGATTTTTACGAGCTCAATTATTCATACGCCATAAATGGTAGGTTTGATGGAGACAGCTACGGGCTCTATCAAAAAATGAGGAAAGTAAATCCCGTGCCTTTTGGGGCGTATTTGAAGCTGAAAGATCTGGAGATCTGCTCGGCTTCACCTGAGCGGTTTTTACAAAAGAGAGGGCGCAGGTTGATTTCTGAGCCGATTAAAGGAACCAGCGCACGATCAGCCGTTGCGGAGGATGATAGCCGGTTTAAAGAGGATTTGATGAATGAGAAAAATAGGGCCGAAAATTTGATGATTGTGGATCTTGTTCGCCACGATTTCTCTCGCGTGGCAAAAACCGGTACGGTTGAGGTTTCGAAGCTGTACGACATTCAAACGTTTGATACGGTACACCAGTTGATTTCGAGGGTAGAGGGAGAGTTGGATGATAATGTGGATTCGATTGATGCCATTAAAGCGTGCTACCCGATGGGATCGATGACCGGCGCGCCAAAATATCGGGTGATGCAGGAGATCGACCACCATGAAAATTACCGCCGCGGAATTTATTCCGGGGCTATCGGCTACATCACCCCTGAGGATGATGTTGATTTCAGTGTTGTGATTCGCACAGCTATTATTCAGGATAGTAAACTTATCTACCCCGTCGGTGGGGCAATTACCAGTGATTCTGATGCCGTGGAGGAGTGGGAGGAGACGAAAATTAAGGCTCGAACTATTTTCCTGGCGTCCGAAAACGAGTAGTGAAGTGTCAACAATCAAATGATGGAAAACCCGCAATGTTTTTCTTTAAAAAGGCTTCATAAGCTTACCTTTACTACCAATGATAATAAGGAAACATTGCAGGTTTGTTACGAAGCTTCATGATTGACAAAACATTAGTCAGTTGAAATGAAGTAGCCTGTTTTTGAGTTATACCGATGAAATAAAAAATGGAGAACTATGAGTATGACAGATAGTCGAACAATAGGTGAACTTAAAAGCAGCGGTTGGGAATCGGTGAGCATTAAAGAGGAGATGCGCCGAAATTTAATTCGCAAAATGAAA
>SKWF01000003.1 GCA_007129085.1 Balneolaceae bacterium
GATACGGCTGCTAAATTCGGGCATCAAAATGTGCACTACTTGAAAGACAAAACACAGCTTCCGGAAAAGCTGAAAGAGATTGTCCGGGAAGGAGATATCATCATTACTATGGGTGCCGGTGATATTTATAAATACGGTGAAGAGTTTGTAGAAATAATGCAAAAAGGTTGAGTACAGATTGAGTAAAAAGAAAACACATAGCGGAATGATAGGTGCAAAAAAAGGATGGTTTGCCGGAGCAATACTGCTCTTTGGGCTTGCTGTGCTATTTGGCCTCTATGTGGATCAAAGCACGGAAATTAGTGCCGTGGAATTGAAAGGGCACTATTTTTCAACCGAAGATGAACTGGAAAGTGCGTTTGAATCCCCCGTAGGTATACTGGCTGACAGCGTAGATTTCAGTGGCATCAGGGAGCCGTTAAAAACATTGCCGTATGTGAAAGATGTGAATATAAGTATGGGTTTTCGAGGCACATTAACCCTTGAAATTTCCGAACGGGAACCGATTGGATTGTTGATTAACGGTTCCCAAAAAGCGTATGTAGATCGTGACGGCATTAAACTGCCGGACCGACTCGAAAAAGCGACTGACGTACCGTTGTTGTATGGCTTTTCGGTAGAACCGATTGCCGACACATTGAACAGTCAGGCATTTGAACAGGTTCGGGATTTCCTGGTGTCGGCCAAAGAGAATTCATTCGGATGGTTAACAATTAGCGAAGTGACCTGGAATGAACGTGAAGGAGTAGTAGCACTTAGTCACGAAAATGGAGTTAAGCTGCTGTTTGGCCACGAAAATTTCGAGCGAAAACTCTCCAACTGGGAGGCGTTTTACGCTGAAGTGGTTTCGCGGAAGGGAATTGAATCTTTCCGCAACATAGATCTGCGATTTAGGGATCAAATAGTAGCATTGGAAAATTAATTATGAATACAGATTTAGCAATCAAACAAAACGAACAGGTGGTAATATGACAACAAGTGAAAATGAACGTATCGTCGTAGGGCTTGATATCGGCACAACGAAAATATGTGCAGTTGTAGCCTCTATTAACGAACAGGATCGCATTCACATTCTTGGAGTGGGGAAAGCCAAAAGTGACGGCTTGAACCGAGGTGTTGTTGTAAACATCGACAAAACTGTGAATGCCATCAAAACGGCTGTTGAGCAGGCTCAGCTGGCATCAGGAATCGAGGTAAACTCTGTTAATGTTGGAATTGCGGGAGATCATATCCGAAGCATTCGCAGTAAAGGAGTTATTACCATTAGCAACAAAGACAAAGAAATTACAGTGAATGATGTGGAGCGTCTTCTCGAAGATTGCCAGCGCATCATGCTTCCACCCGATCAACAGATAATCCACGTAATACCACAAGAGTTTGTGGTAGATGGACAGGACGGCATCAGCGATCCTGTTGGGATGAGCGGAATGAGAATGGAAGCTGAGGTACACATTATTACCGGTCTTGTTTCGGCTGCAAAAAATCTATACCGATGTGTAGAGCGTGCCGGGTACGAAGTTGCCGACATTATCCTTGAACCACTCGCCAGCTCCTATGCTGTTCTCGATGATGAGGAGAAGGAGGCCGGTGTGGTTCTGGTTGATATTGGAGGCGGAACAACGGATCTGGCCGTATTCCAGGATAATACTATCCGACATACAGCCGTCATTGCCATTGCCGGAAAAAAGGTTACCGACGACATTAAAGTAGGACTTAGCGTACTCGATGATCAAGCTGAAAAGCTTAAGCATCAGTATGGAGAAAGTTTTGTGGATCTAATTGAGGAGGATGAGACCATCACCATTCCGGGAATTGCAGGTCGGCCTCCCAAAGAGATTACCAAAAGCATTCTGGCCAAAATTGTACAGGCCCGAATGGAAGAGATTATTGAGATTATCGCCATTGAGATTAAACGTAGTGGCTATGCCGATACGCTAAGTGCAGGTATTGTTATTACAGGCGGTGGTTCACTCATTAAAAATGTATGCCCTCTGGCCAATGAAGTATTGGGAATGGATGCCAAAATCGGACGCCCTCTCGGCCTTGCCGGCGGACTTACCGAAGAGGTAGACAGCCCTATTTATGCCACGAGTGTAGGATTGGTTCTTCACGCCATCAGAACCGGTGACAGAAACGAACCCATTACCAGTTCATACAAAGATAAGAGTGTGGATCAGGTAATGAGCAAACTTACGGACAGGATGAAAAACTGGTTTAAAGAACTTTAGCAATCAGCAACAAAAGCCTCGGGCAGGGCAAACGCCTTGTCGCGAGATTATGACATCATCAATACAAGTAACATCTACAGAAAAACAGAAAGCAATCTAACAAGGAGTACATCATGCAAAACTTAAAATCACGCTTTAGCTTTGACGAAAAAGGTCAGGATAACGCAAAAATAAAGGTCATAGGTGTTGGCGGTGGCGGAGGAAATGCCATCAATAACATGATTAGGAAAGGCTTGGACAGTGTTGAGTATATCGCACTCAATACTGATGCCCAGGCATTGAAAAATAATGAGGCCGATATCACCATCCAGGTGGGATCGAACCTTACAAGTGGACTTGGCGCCGGTGCACGGCCAGAAATTGGCCGGGAAGCCGTTGAAGAGAATCGGCACGACCTCGATGAGGCCGTAGAATCGGCCGATATGGTATTTATAACCGCCGGAATGGGTGGAGGAACCGGAACCGGAGGAGCACCAATTGTTGCCGGTATTGCCAAACGGAAAGGAATTTTAACCGTTGGTGTCGTTACCACTCCATTTAACTCCGAGGGAAAAGTTCGCATGAAATATGCCCTCGAAGGAATTACGGAACTGAAGAAAAATTGCGACACTGTAATCGTTATACCAAACGAGCGGCTACTCGACATTTCAGATGAGAATACAACACTCATCGAAGCGTTTGAGATGGCTAACGAGGTACTTTACAATGCAACGAGAGGAATATCGGATCTTATTTTGATGCCCGGTCTGATTAACCTCGACTTTGCTGATGTTCGGACAACCATGATCGAAGGTGGTGCCGCTATTATGGGTTCTGCTGCTGCTAGTGGTCCAGACCGTGCGGAAATTGCAGCTCGGGAAGCTATTAACTCTCCCCTGCTTGACGGAGTAAGCATCCGCGGTGCACGCAATGTGCTGGTAAATATATCTGCCGGTGGAAATCTGGGAATGCGCGAAACCAATACGGTAACGAGTATCATTCAGCAAGAAGCGGGTGATGATGCCGAAATTATAATGGGTACCGTACTGGATGAGTCGTTTGACGAGGAGATCTGCGTAACGGTTATCGCCACAGGATTTGACCTGAGTGACGACCGAAACAAAGCGAAGATCAAACCAAACTCAAAAAAGGAGCCTGTATCGAAAGAGAAAACCAGCAAGCTTCCTAAGGCAAGTGAGATCAACCGCTCTCACAATAGTGTAGATGGACCGTTTTACAAAGGTGAAGGGAACTTAAAAAATCTCGACTCTCCGGCCATCCATCGCCGAAACTTAAAATACATTCGGTCTAACGAAGAACAGCAGGCGGATGACGAACTTCCCAGCGAGCAGGAAGCTAAGCGAGAAGCCAGTGGAAATACACTGCTAAACGATCGGGAAGAACGAATTAACAAACGAGATACAGATCAGCCGGCATTTCTCCGTAAAATTATGGACTAAATGTTGGTAACCTGCAGTTTGTATGATTGCTTTTGCTAAAACATAGATGGGTAAGCTATGCCCATGCTATAGATTGCTAAATCTAAAAGGAGCTCTTTTGAACGGGGGCTCCTTTTCTTTTTTTTCCTATCGATAAAATTATACGACTTGGTAAATCCCCCTTTTTTACTCAATTTCTTTCTACCAGATTACTGTTAATCAATATTTATTGAAAATGATATATCACCGATTTATAAGCATCCTGTTACCGTGTATTTTTTTAATCTTTTCGGCCTGTGCAGATGACGCTGAGCCCGATACATCTTTCGAATATACACCGGAAGAAGCTGCCGAAGAATTCAGCCTTGGTGATGAACAACTTGCGTTTTGGGATAACATCCAGAAGCACTGCGGAAATGCTTATGAAGGTAAATTAGCCGATGCCACGCCCTACTATGCAGATGATATTGATGCAGATTATATTGCCATCCATGTTCGCAACTGCACAGAAACACTCACCCATATATCGCTTCATCTCGATGATGACCATTCCAGAAACCTAATGCTTACCAAAGTTGAGGGCACACTACAGCTTAAGCACGATCATCGTAACGAAGATGGCACAGAAGAGGAGATTACTCAATATGGTGGTGAAGCTCCAACTCCCGGGCTTGAAACGCGTCAAATCTTTTACGCTGATGAGCACACCGCCGATATTCTTCCTCAACGATCTGACAATTTCTGGTTTTTAGACCTGATGGATGACGAGACTTTTGCCTACGGAGTGCACTGGCCCAAAGAGGGCAATTCTATCCGAATGGAGTTCGACATTTCCACCCCGGTTGACCCACCTCCAACTCCCTGGGGCTATTAAAAATAATCGATGGATTCATGTACTCACGTGTAATTTATCTTACACCAATACATTAAACCAAATACCACCTCAAAGTTGTTTTATAAGCTGTTTTTTGTGATTTTATATCGTTTCGTGTTCTAAAAAAATGCTTTACTCTACAGAAATTTAGGTATGAGATATAGACTCACAGGGGTAACTATTCTGCTGCTATGTATAGCTACAGCCATTTTCCCTTCAGAATTGTTGGGTCATTCCTTTCAATCTAATTCAGATACAGAACAGTCTACGTTCATTTATGATGAAGAGAACGCTGTATTTAATGAAGTCCCCAAAACAACAACCTCGGTCGACAGTCTCCTCGCCATTGCCGAGAATATAAATAGTGAAGATCCGCGAAAAGCCAGCCATGCCGCATTCCAAGCACTCGAAATAGCTGATTCTTTACAATATAGACGTGGAATTGCTTCCTCTTATAAAGAATTAGCTGCAATCTATATTATTTTCGGGGATTATGACCTTGCACTAAAATACCTTTTTGATTCTCTCGATATGTTTATCGACAAAGAGGATGCAGCGGAAATTGGGCACATCAGGAATATGATTGCCACCGTGCACGTGATGCAGGAAAACTACCAGCAAGCTACCGAGTTTTTTGAGCTCGCCATCGTTCAGCTTGAAGAGGCCGGAATTTTAGAGGTAAAAGCGATGTCGTTGATGAATTTAGGTGTCGCCCACTACTATATGGAAGATTATGACCTTGCGCTTGAGTATTACATGTCCGCAAGAGAAATGACTGAAACTGAGGTGGATTTTCCCCGCCTGAATATGATTGCCACTACAAATATCGGCAATGTATATATCGAAATGGATCGGTTTGATGAAGCTGAAGAGTATCTAAAGCGTGCAATTGAGTTTTTTGATGAGCAAAACTATTACATCAACCTAAGTGGAGCATACCTATATCTAGCCAAGCTTTATAACCGATCAAACCGATATGATGAAGCATTGAATTATGCCAAACAAGGGCGCGATCTTGCAATAAGCATAGAACAAAGCCAATATACACTGGAAGGCTACGAAATGATGGCTGAGATTTATGCAAACCTTGGTGATTTTGAAAATGCTTATGAGCAATATCAGCATCACCACGAATCACACGCTGAAGTGATGGATTCTGAGCGAGCTTCTCAAATCAATAAAATGCAGATTCAGTTTGAGGTGGAGCAAAAAGACCAGGAGATTGAGCTACTAAGTAATCAAGCCGCACTACAGGATGCTCAACTTTCTGAACAAAAATTATGGCGCAATTATTTAATTACAGCGTTAGTTCTTTCTACAATTATTTTACTGCTCTTTTACAGATTGTATGCTCAAAAAAAACGTGCCAATGAACTGTTGAACAAACGCCAGAACGAAATTCAAAAACAAAATGAGCAGCTTGTTCAGCTAAATGAAGAGAAAAATCAATTTTTACATATTGCGGCGCATGATCTACGTAGCCCTCTCTCCTCGCTTGTTGGCGTAGCCGATCTACTCGAATATTCTGATGAGACCGATTCTGAAAGCAAAGAGAGCTACATCCAAATTATTAAGCAATCCACCGGGCGGATGATCAACATGATTGATGACCTATTGGATGTAAATACTATTGAGAAAGGCTTAAATGGTGAAGATTTCAAAACAATTGATGTGCTACCTATCACCAAGTCACTGGCAAAAATTTACCGGAATCGCGCTGAAGCCAAAAACATCACCTTAGAGAAAAATTTCGAGAATCGACCAATTTACATCAAAGCGGATGAAAGCCACCTGCGCAGTATTATAGAAAATCTACTTTCGAATGCGATAAAATTCACCTCTCCCGGCGGCCGTGTTACTTTTAAAACCGCGAAAGATAACAATCGGGTTATTATATCCATACAGGACAACGGCCCGGGCATCTCTGATGAAGATCAAGAAAAACTTTTCAATCGGTTCAGCAAGCTGTCCAATAAACCCACAGGAAATGAATCTTCAACCGGTTTAGGACTTTATATAGTTAAATGCCTGACGGATGAATTGGGTGGTAAAATTACTTTTGAAACTGCTGTGGGAGAAGGAACTACATTTACCGTTTCCATACCTGTAGCTGATCAAAAAGAGCCGATCTCCGAACTTTAAGTGATAACTTCTTAAAACAGGTACGATTTAAATTTAAGTTTTCGTGATCTCCAGAGAAACTTTTGCAGCTCGCTTTCCTCGTAAGGCAGATCTTCCGGATCGATATTGAGCTCACTTAAATTCTCGCTATATCGATAAACCTGTAGATGTTTCAGAAACAGTCTAAGCTGACCGGAATTCATATCACGTCTGTTATTTTCAAGATATTCAAAAATTTCCGGCCAGATTTCCATCTGCGCTGAAAGATCTATTCCCAGGCCGATAGCATTCTCAGGCACCTCATCTGACAAGCATATGTCTAACAGCTCCTCGTAGGTTTCTGGGTGAGGTTCTTGGCGCAAAAGCTTTGGCCCCAGCCCATCTTTTGTAGCTCTCGGGAAAAAACTCTTCCACATTTGATCATTCATCGTATGGTGGAAAAAAACCTCGTATTTCTCTGTATCCTTACGTAGTTGCTTCATCTCTTTCATAATCTGAAGCTGCCTGGATGGATCAACTATATACATCTAAAACGCTTATTATTTTTAAATTCTTAATTTTTATTGTAGACCACAGCGCCACATAATGTTCCTGCTACAGTTTGCAAGAAAAGTCCGGGCAATCTTACTTTTATAACACACTCCACACCATCAAAACCGCAACAAAAAAGGCTAGTATGGAAAATCCAATTTGAAGTCGGCTTTGCGTAAAATATCTGCCAACCCGAACTCCAATCAGTCCGCCGGCAAACGCGCCTAGAATCAATGGGAGTCCCGTGCCGAAATCAACAAAACCGATGGTATAATTTGTAATACCGGAAACTGTACCCGACAAAAATGCAAATTGTAACCAACCCGACAGAGAAATTAATAGCACTGCCAATGATGAAATGCTCACCGCTTTTAAAATGGGAAGTTTATAGCCGAGATTTAATACAGGAACGATAACCACACCTCCTCCCACTCCGGCAAGGGCGGCAATAAACCCTCCGCCTCCTCCTGTTAATGATGAGGATTTAATCCCAACGTTTTTTAGTGATGTTGCAATAGTTTTGTTTGATTTTCCTCGTCGTAAAAACATTATAGAAACAAACAGCAAGAGGATTGCAAATACTGTAACAAAAACCAATTCGGTGTAGAAATCAGAGGTTACAACAAGTTTACCGGCGTAAACACCTGCCGCACCAAAAAGCCCTACTTTCACCCCTTCAATCAGGTAGCTGTTTTTCTCATTAAACTGCTGGATAGTACTGCTCAACGCAGCTGTAAATGTACAAAACAGGGAGGTTCCAATGGTCCAAGGCACCACATTTTCAACACCAAGAGAGCTAAATACAATAAACAAAATTGGTGTGAAGAGTGTACCTCCCCCAATGCCAAAAAGCCCCGCGAGAATTCCTGTAATAATTCCCAAGACCAGCAATAGCAGGAATAGCATAAATTAAACGGTAATAGAACCGGTTAGATAGGTAGTTGCAGGCCCGCCAATTTTCACTCTGTCGCCCCTGTTCTTACAACGCAGGCGTCCGCCCCGCTTCGATACTTGGTATGCATTCAGATCGGACTTACCGAGCTTTTTCGCCCAATATGGAGTAAGAACCGTATGGGCTGAACCTGTTACCGGATCTTCAGGAACACCAACTTTAGGCGCAAAAAAGCGAGAGACAAAATCGAAGTCATTTCCGCGAGCAGTAATAATCACGCCGCGAACTTCCATCTTCTTTAGAATTAACAAATCGGGTTTGAGCGATCGCACAATATCTTCATTCTCTACCTCTACCAGCAGATCGGTATTGACCCCGGTGTATTTTGGAATTACACCGATAGCTTCAGGCAAAAGCTTTGGAATAGAAATGGGCTCCGGTGGTTGTGCCGGAAAATCAAGCCAGTAGAGGTCGTCTTTTTTTTCTACAAACAGATCGCCGCTTTTAGATGAAAATCGAATCTTATCCTTTTCAAAGCCAAGATGGTTATAGAGAACATGCGCCGCAGCAAGTGTTGCATGGCCACAGAGATTCACTTCCGTCTCCGGTGTAAACCAGCGAATATCGAATGTGCCATTTCCGGTTTTCACGAAAAAAGCGGTCTCCGACACGTTATTTTCAGTAGCTATGTTCTGCATTTTTTCAACATCCGGCCATGTGTCGAGTGGAATGACCGATGCGGGGTTACCCGCAAACACGTTCTCTGCGAAAGCATCAACCTGGTAAATATTCATAGTCGTTTTTTAAACTTTTGCCTTATTTTTTCGAAAGGTAAACAATCCAACAATCGGATAACACTCTTCTACGAATTGTTTGAAAAGATCCCGACCTTTCAGTCATGAAAAATCCTATGATTTACTACCCCGAATCGTTATCGGAAAAAATTGGTTTTACCCTGGTTCTGCGTGAAACGCTTAAAAAAACGTACTCCCCGTATGGGCGTGAGGAGCTCCGGGATCAAACCGGTACATCTAACCCGGATGAACTCCAAGAGTTGCTTGAAATGGCCCGTGAGTGGATGTCTATTTTGGAGAGTGAGGGCACCTATCCCCTCACGCAAACCGATGACGTACGAGAGGTTTTAAAGGATTCAAAAATTGAAGGATCAGTGCTTCCGCTCGAGGCATTTCCCATCGTCCAATCCAATGCGCGGCTTGCCCGGCTGATTATACGTTTTTTCGAAAAGTCCGAGAAAGAGTACTCCACACTCCTTCAATACGTAAAAAAACTAACCAACTTACGTGATCTTGAAAAGGAAATCGAAAAGGTAGTAACCGATAACGGCCTGCTCAGGGATGATGCGAGTCAAAAGCTGAAATCGATACGGGGAAAAATAAATCGGCGGAAAGGCCAGTTGAGAAGCACCATCAACAATATTATGAAACGTGCCCGTAAAGATGGCATGACCTCCGACGAGGGACCGACCATTCGTAACGGGCGAATGGTTATTCCGATTCAGGCTGAGTTTAAACGGAAAGTAGATGGATTTGTACATGATGTATCATCAACCGGCCAAACCGTATATGTAGAGCCGGTTGAAGCCCTTCAGATCAATAACGACATTCGTGAACTCGAAGCTGAGGAAAAGCGGGAAATAGATCGAATAATTCGTGAACTCACATCAAAAGTTCGTGAGCATAGCCGGCCCCTAATCAATAACTGTAAAATTTTTGGCGTAATTGATGCACTAAACGCTCGAGTTACGCTAGGAAAAAGTATTGGCGGATCTATTCCTCAAATTTCTGAAACCGGCAAGCTCGATCTTATATCTGCAAAAAATCCAAACCTGCTTTTGCTGCCTGACGGTGAGAACGAAACCGAGGAAGTTGTTCCACTCGATCTCTCGCTAGATGCTGATGAACTCGCGCTGATTATTACCGGACCGAATGCCGGCGGTAAATCCGTAGCCATGAAATCCGTCGGTTTACTCTGCATGATGCTGCAAACCGGCTATCCAATTCCCGTACATCCCGACTCTACACTACCCATCATTTCCGGGTTATTTGTTGATGTGGGCGATGATCAATCCATAGAAAATGATTTGAGTACATTTTCATCCCGGCTGCAGTGGATGAATGTAACACTCAACAAGGTAAAGCCGGGGTCTCTTGTTCTTATTGATGAGGCGGGAACTGGAACAGATCCCGATGAAGGTGGCGCCCTTTTTCAATCGTTTATTGAAAATCTCATAGCCATGGATGTATTGATAATCGCCACAACTCACCACGGATCATTAAAAGTATTTGCCCACGAGCACCCCAATGTTGTAAATGGTGCGATGGAGTTCGATCAAAAAAACCTATCCCCCACCTACAGATTTCGAAAAGGAGTGCCGGGAAGCAGTTACGCCTTTGAAATTGCCGACCGAATGAATATTCCCGTTAAAGTGATGGATCGTGCCCGGAAACTTCTTGGAGAGCAGCGAGACAAAATGGGCGATCTGCTTTTAAATCTTGAAAAACGTATTCAGGAGGCTGAAGCCACCGAAAAAGAGCTGTCGAAACTGCGAGATAAAGCAGCCGAACAGGAAAAGACTCTTCGAAATAAAAATGAAGATTTTGATAAGAAGCGGAAGAAGAAGCTGGATGAGGCGTATCGCGAAGCGGACCGAATTATGCAGACTGCCAACAAGCGAATTGAGGCGGCCGTAGAAAAAATTGTACAGGCCGGTAAGGAAGATCGTGACGTGATCCGTGATGCAAGGCGGGAGATTCAAGAGACGAAGAAAACGATCCGCCAGAAAAAGGCGGATATGGATATCAGCATGGACAACTCCGGCCCTGACAAAACACCGGAAGTAGGTGATTACGTGACGATTGGCGATGGCGGAACATCCGGAGAGGTTGTGGAGATCAGCGGATCGAAAGCAACGATTCTTGTTAACGGCATGAAGATAAAATCGAACTTGAAAAAAATTCAGCCTACATCAAAACCTGAAAAGAAGAAAAAGAAGTACAAAACTCGATCATACGGTGGATCTGAAGATCTTGATCTGCAGGTGAAGCCGAAACTGGATATCCGTGGTTTCAGGGGTGATGAAGCCGTTGACGCCCTTATGCACTACCTTGATAACGCCGTAGCCCGTGGAATGCAGCAGGTAGAAATTGTGCACGGTAAAGGCGAAGGAATTCTTAAAAAACTGGTTCACGAACACCTCGAAAAACGGCAAGAAGTGAAGAAATTCGAGCTTGCTCCATGGGAGCATGGCGGACCCGGATGTACACTTGTTGAGTTAAAATAAGTGCTACGATAAAATCTTTTCTTTAATCAGCGATGCAATAGAGTACCAGTTCCCCTCCGCTTCGTAATCGGGCTCAATTCCCATGTCTATCAGGATTTTGGTGACGCCTGAACTGCCGGAAATCACGGTTTTTGATTTTAAATCGAGATCCGGGAAAGCTGCTCCGAACCGATTTACCGCTGATCGATTATGGAGCAGAACCGTGCCAATTTGTTCATTTTCAGTCTCTTTGCGCAACTCACTCAGCCGATCTTTTGAAAGCGACATTTCCGAGCAGACCGTAAATTCGTCTACCTTCATCTCCAACTCCTGCAGAAGTCCGGGCAGTTCCTCGGCTTTCTGATCGGTGCAGGGATAAAGTGAGGGCCCCTCCCGAGAAATGCGAAGCATAAATTCAAGCAGATCAATCGGTTTTGCCTGCTCTCGGGGCATAATAGCCGGAACGGAATGGTCTTCCAGAAAATCGGCCGTGGGTTTGTCCAAAGCCAGATGAACAGCATCAGGAAAAATGTCTGTTAGAGAATTTCCTTCAGTCCACTCCACCAGGTGTTTGGCATTGCGCAAATTTCCGTAGAGTACAAACGAATACTTTTCGGCATTGGATTGCACCTGTTCTGCCTCTTCGCTGTTCACTTCGGTTTGATACTCTTCGAGCGGAAGATGTAAAAAAACCTCATCGGCTTGTTGAATCTCGTGCAGCATCGGAGCAGAAATTGCCGGAGATGCCATTAATAAAACTTTTGAATTATTACCCATTACTAAACTGTCGAGCTAAATTTTCATTGTTATAATTGCCGAATTGATCTGCTTAAAATGCGAAACCCACACCGGCATAAATTCTATAATCTTCATCGGAAAACCCTACTTCACCGCGTACAATCAGATCTGGACTAAACGCAGATACCGCGCCACCTATCCCCCACGTTGTTTTCCAGTCATCAAAAAATCGAGGGTTGTCATCATTAGAAAAAACGCGGCCCATATCGCTGAAAAAGTGGCCACCAAAACGTATTTCATCATCCAAAACAGACAGAAACCATTTGCGAACTTCAGCCATATAAACCACAGATTGATCACCGATAAACCTGTTCAGTGCATAGCCGCGCAGACTTCGTTGATTTCCAATTTTCGGCATTTCCCAAAATGGAACATCACCGTTGCTGAATGAATACTCTACTCTCTGAGCAAGAATAAAATCCCATAGCAGGGGTACATATCCTCTTAGATCCGCAAAGCCATCAGTAAACGAGTAGTCGCTCCCCATCAGTGTTGATGAGATATTTGCCCCGGTTTCAAACCGAACGCCCATTCGTGGTGAAAATTCACTGTCACGGCTGTCATAAATCAACCCGGTTCCCAATTTATTCACCCATCCGCCTTCTATCCCGGGCGGTGGGTTTAGAATAAACTGCGTGTCTCTTCCACGATCAGATGTGCTTGTGTAGGAACCTTTCAGACGTAAAACCCCATCAACAGCACTATTACCAAATTCCTTGAATGTTTTGCGCGCATCAAAGTTAAACTCTACATGGCTTTTCAGTAAAAAATACTCGCCATCATCAAATGCTTCCGGGGAAAACGGACTGTTATTTCCAACTCCAAAATAGGTGCTTTGTGGCTCCCTTTCGTATTCAAAAACTGTCAGATTTCTAATTTTACGATCAAATAAAGTTGCACGTTCATAATCAACACCCACAATCCAGCGTCCACGGGTTGAACCGTTAAAATCTGCTTGTAAATTTGAATAGAATGGATAAAAATCATCGCGGTAATTAATCCGTTGATAGAGTAATCCACCGAACAAACCATAATCGGATGTGTACCCCGCAATCGGCAAAATAGTTTGAGCAGTTTCTCCATAGAGATCTCCCTCATTAATCTGCCCAATACCTGACCGGACAAGGCAAAACGTAAAAATTAACACCAGCAGGATTCGTCCAAATTTGTTCACTTACAGCTTTCCCTCTTCTTCCAGTAGTTCAATGGTTTGTACCGCGTGCCTTAAATGAGGAATTACGATACTTCCCCCAACAACCAATGCTACATTTAATGATTCTATTAACTCCTCTTTATTTGATCCCGTTTCCACACACTGCTCCAGGTGGTAATCAATGCAGTCGTTACAGCGCAGAACCGTTGATGCCACCAAGCCCAATAGCTCTTTGGTTTGAGACGGCAGAGCGCCATCTTTATAGGTATTACTGTCCAGGTTAAAAAAACGCTTGATGCCCAAGTGATTCAAGTCGAGCACTTTTTCATTCATCTTTTCGCGCTCTGCCCTGAAATTCTGCAGTCTGTTATTGTTTTTTGTCATATTCTTACTTAATTAATTTCATTGCGTTGAAGCAAAATTACCCTCTGAAAATAAGGATTTAATAGCGTGTTTATCAGGTCTAATTCACACAAACATAAGTTGGTGGCTATTGGCGACAGTATGGCCCAGGGTTTCAAAAACGGAGGGGTTTATCGCACCGATCTCAGTTTTCCGGCGTTAGTAGCCCGCTCTTTTGATCCACCCATAACGTTTGATACCCCCTCTTTTACAGCTCAAACGGGAATTCCCATCAACATCGAGATGCTTGTTCGTGGGCTCCAGGATGAACTGGGTGACCAGATATCGTGGAACAACTACCTCCGTGCGGGTACGCATATCTATTCAACTTTACGGCGCATTAAAAATTATTGGGAGGGTCAAATGAAGCCGCTACGGGTGAACCGCGAACTTCCATAT
Organism: Balneolaceae bacterium; assembly: GCA_007129085.1. GTDB lineage: Bacteria > Bacteroidota > Rhodothermia > Balneolales > Balneolaceae > SW132. Next base: position 14,097 of record SKWF01000003.1, read on the forward strand.
AACAACCAGGGCGTTTGGGGTTTTTCGAACAGCGATGCATGGCTTATTAACGAAAAATATAGCAGAAATTTCATCGAAAATAACCAAAAGCGGTACTCGGTTTTTAACGTGCTGCCTGATCACGCCATGTACACCACGGCCCGGCTTGTATTAAACCCCGCATTTAATACAGATCTTGAGAATAATACCATGATCGATAACGCCCGGTTATTGCATGAAAACGGTGGTGTAGAGAATCTAATATGCTGTATAGGACACAACAATATTGTCGGTGCTGCCACAAATTTAAAGCTAATCTATTCCGATGAGAATGATCTAAATACTCCTCACGGCGAACGGAAATGTACAGTCTATCGTCCGGAACATTTCGAGAAAGAGACCCGCATTTTATACCAAAAACTATCTACCATTGGTGTTGAAAGAATTTTTGTACCTACAATACCGTACATCACCATTCCTCCTGCAATTCGTGGAGTAAACGAAGATCGATCGGCCGGAAATGGAAAATATTTTGACTACTATACGCGATTCTGGATTTGGGATGAAGATTTTAATCCCGAGCGCCACCCTCATTTAACCCGCCAGGATGCCATCACGCTGGACCAGCATGTTGACGAATATAATGCCATCATCCAGAATCTTGCTGATGAGTTCGGTTTTCATGTTGTACCCGTTGGCAGGCATGTTCAGGCGGCTGCACGAAGGCGTTTCGGAGCTGAAAATATCAGGCCGTTCCCACCCGAGTTTGTGGAAGCATTGAAAAAGAATAAGGATACCTCCTATTTAGTTGATGAAAAAGGCCACCCTCGATTGTCAACTGACTATATTCGGCTTGCAGAAAATTCTACGAATGTAGAGCGTGGTGGCATTTTTAGCCTCGATGGACTGCACCCCTCCACTATAGGATATGGATTGATCGCCAACCTCTACAAAGAACACATGCAGAAAGCGGGAGTTAATTTTGGCAAACCTTTCGATTGGGATTTTGTAATCAAAAATGAAACGTTAGTTACCAACCCTCCCATCCTGCTGAATGATCTGCGTAAACTACTCCGGTTTCTAGCACTAGGCAGAAGGGAACGCGTGACAAAAATCGGCCAAAATATTTTACAAGATGCCCTCGAGGTTTTTTCTGCCCGTCCAAAGTTGGATTAAGACAGCTTACCGGCCAGTGCCAATCCATTTTTTATACAGTCAGGCAGAGAAATTCCTCCCCTGTAGTTTCCGGCGATATGAAGCCCGGGATTTCTACTCTCAATATTCTCAAAAACCTCCAGCACGCTATTGTACCCCTGCTCGTATTGAGGAATCGATCTGGGCCAAAAGATATGATCTTTAAACACCGGCTCGGCAGTTACCCCAATTAGTTCAGCCAACTCCTCTTTAACAATCTCCAGTAACCGACCGCTATCTTCTGCCGCTATTTCAGGTTGGCGCCCCCCGCCAATAAAAACCGTTAACAGATGAGATCCTTCAGGGGCACGTCCCTGTATAAGTGTAGATGAAAACAGGGCCCCTAAAATTTTTCGGTCCTCTTTTTCAGGCACCAAAAAGCCGAATCCATCAAGCGGATGCTCGATATCCTCTTTTTTAAATCCTAAAATCATTACCGACAGCGGTGGATAGGAAACATCATGAATCGTTTTCAGTTCATTCTTTTGCACAGGCAACAGTTCTTGGCTCCATCTATAAAGTGGTACCGTAGATACCACATCACGGTACGGGCCGTACTTTCCCATTTGGCTATGAATAAACCATCCACCATCACTCTTCTTAATTGATGTGATATCGTGATTATAGTAGACCTGATCGAGCTGCTTGGAAATTGTAATTGGAATTTGCTGCAACCCTCCTTCAATAGATATCAATTTTCGTGAAATTTTATCGGGATTTTTATCACCAAAAAGAGCTTTTTTCAATCCACCAATAAAGAGTGAACCTGATGATTCTTCCAGATCAGCCAGGAACGGAAACGTATGTTTTAGCGATAAATCATCCGGATTTCCGGCATGAATACCCGCTATAAATGGATTTACAGCATAATCCAGTATCTCTTTTCCAAGTCTCTTTTCCACAAATTCCGCAACTGACGGATCATCTGATTTCAGCCGCCTTTTAAATGGTTCAAGAAACAGCTTAGCTTTTGCCGACGTAGAGAACAGTGGTGTTTTGATGAACGATCCAAGTGATGAAGGGGCTTCAACAAGTTGACCATCTTTAACAATAAACCGTTTTGATGCTTCCGGGTTTGCCAACATAATCTTATGCCCCACCCCAATATCATGTAAAAACGTCTCAACAGATTGTTCTTTTAACAGGAGTGTATTGGGACCGTACTCATACTGCCATCCATCCTTTCTGTACGATTTGATAGAGCCACCGGACTCCCCCTTCCGATCAAAAACATCTACATCCGCGCCATTTCTTTTGAGTTGATGAGCTGTAGACAATCCGGTTATCCCGGCTCCAACAATTGCTATCCTACTGTTTTCCATTCTCTTACAACATTTTATTCTGTGGGCCTACCCATCGCTATTTTTATTTAGATTTATTATAAATAACGTTGACCATATCTCAATATCATCTTAACTTAGAATTGTTCTAAATAACAAAATCTACAACAGATAGAATTGAAAGATACAATGAATCCTACTCAACCAATAAAGGGAATTAGCCTCTTTATAGCTTTTCTGTTCCTCACTACAACAGCTTTTTCTCAAAACTCATCAACTGCAGAACCCGATACTACTGAATTATACGACCGCGTAATTATGGATAGGGTTACAGTTGTTGGCGACCCGGTTTGGAAAAATAGTATTCCCGGGGCGGCAAGCTATATCGGCAGTCGTGAACTTGAAAAACAGAACTACAGCGATATCAATCGTGTACTTAGAGGAGTAAGCGGCGTAAATATCCAGGAGGAAGATGGATATGGACTGCGTCCCAATATCGGGTTGAGAGGAGCCGGAATGGAGCGGAGTTCGAAATTAAATATCATGGAAGATGGGGTTCTAATTGCACCGGCCCCCTACTCTGCTCCTGCCGCCTATTACTTCCCCATGGTACATCGAATGAGCTCGGTGGAAGTTCGAAAAGGATCATCACAAATTAAGTATGGACCGAATACTACCGGTGGAGCTTTGAATTTGATCTCTACATCCATACCCAGCGAACTGTCTGGAAATGCTGAATTTAGTCTTGGTGATAACAGCGCAAACAAATTCTACGGAAACATTGGAAGCACGTATCAAAACTTTGGGTTTCTAATCGAAGGTTCTCAAATAAACACCAATGGGTTTAAAGATCTTGATGGCGGTGGCAGTACCGGTTTCGACATACAGGACTTTATTGCAAAGTTTATGGTACGCACCAACCCTGATGCCTCACTTTACCAACGAGTAGATTTTAAACTCGGGTACTACAACGAAGTTTCTGATGAAACCTACCTCGGCCTCTCTCGCGAGGATTTCGATGAGAGTCCTTTTAGACGATATGCAGCATCACAAAACGATCAGATGAATGCTGAACAAATTCAGATGATGGCACGTCATTTTGCCCTGATCTCCGAAGATCTCGACATTACAACAACACTCTACCGAAACGAATTTTCGCGTGACTGGTACAAACTACAGACGGTAAATGGCATCAGCCCGGCCGGTGTTCTTCGTAATCCAGATCAAAACCGAACCGCATACGATATATTAAGAGGAGCACAAAGTAGTGACGACGCTCTATCAGTCCGATCCAACAATCGCGATTACTTTTCCCAAGGTATCGAATCCATCATAGCTTACAGTGTAGAAACCGGATCTGTTGAAAACGATATAAGAGTTGGCCTGCGCCTTCACCAGGATGAAGAGGACCGATTTCAGTTCGAGGATGGCTACCGTATGGAAAACGGTGAGATGATACTTACATCAGCAGGCGTACCGGGTACCCAGGCGAATAGAATAGGTTCTGCCACAGCCCTTGCAGCATACGTTCAGAACGATATTTCCGTTTCTGATTTTACATTTACAACCGGTATCCGTTTTGAAAATATATGGTTTGAAAACCGCGATTTCGGCACATCTGATATTGAAAGAACCGGCTCGGATGTAAACCTTAATGAATACACCATAAATGTATTTGTGCCCGGTATTGGTATCGCATACGAATGGACCGACGAAGTTACTTTGATTTCCGGCCTGCATAAAGGATTTTCACCGCCAAGCCCCGGTTCAAGCGCCGATACACGATCAGAAGAGAGTATCAATTATGAACTGGGCTTCCGATACGAAACTGACGCTTATCGAGTAGAATCAATCGGATTTTTCAACAATTACAGTAATCTGCTGGGATCAGATCTTGCCGCTGGTGGCGGCGGAGGAACAACAGCTCAATTTAATGCCGGAGAAGTTGAAGTATTTGGCCTGGAGTTATCAGCAGAAACAAATATCGCTCTTCTTTTTGATAAAGAGTATTCCATACCGTTTGCTCTTAATTACACCTATACCAATGCGACATTTCAAAATAGCTTTGATAGTAATTTTAGCCCTTGGGGAACTGTACAATCAGGTGATAAGCTTCCTTTCATTCCGGAGCACCAAATGAATGTGAGTCTCGGGTTTGATTATAATGAGTATAGTTTGAACCTGAACGCAAACTCCACAAGCAGTATGCGTACAAACGCCGGACAGGGACCTATCCCCGAAGAGAGTAAAACGGATTCTTACATTATTGTGGATGCATCGGGCAGTTATACAGTCACAGAGACCTTCGAGATTTTCGCTAATCTTCGAAATCTTTTCAACAATACATATATCGTATCAGACAGGCCACACGGAATTCGTCCGGGATTGCCCCGAACATTTATGGGCGGCCTAAAAGTAAACTTTTAGATTATCGAAAGGTGCTGAATAATTCAGCACCTTTTTTTATTTCGAGTTCAGTTATTACCTTCCACCCGCATGAAAAAAACACCGATGAAAATTTCTGTTTTAGGTTGTGGATGGCTGGGTTTCCCACTTGCACAACACCTGC
>SKWF01000011.1 GCA_007129085.1 Balneolaceae bacterium
GCAGTGTCGGCTTTACATCCAACACATTTTTGAGCCCGATGATTAGTGAGTGGGACCGATCTGCACAAGGCGGTTTTGCAACTATTTCACCATCGGGACAGCTACTTTGGAACAGGGGAAGCTTTTCCGGGGTACTGTCGTCCGGTTTTCTGTATCAACCCATGTTTGATGAACGTGAAAACTGGAGTGGGTATTACGGAAATAGCAATGTGCGCTATCGAATTACTCCAAATTGGATGGCGGAAGTTCAGGGATCAGCAAGTCGTTTTTCATCTATCTACGATCGAGATCTGTATTCCGTGTTTCCAACGTTGACATGGTCGCCCGGTTTTTTTACAAGAGTTCGGGCTCGTGCCGGATCATCATTTAGAAACTACAGTGATGTAGAAACTGCCGACGGTGGTGAGATGTCGGATCGGCTTGATCTTTACGGGTTAGAATTTGAAACCTGGCCTTCATTTAACTGGCGAGTTCGTGCAGGTCTAAATGGTAATTTTGCTGAAAACCTGGTGCAAAATCATACGCTCTCTTTTTCGCTGGATAGAATTATCAATCGAAATTGGAGACTCTCTCTCCAGGCAGCTACTGATCGGTATTCTACAGAAGTTGTTACAACTACTGGAACCAACGGTGGCGGAAATCGACCTCCTATAGGCGGTGGGGGTGGTGGAGAAGAAATTGTAACCGAAGAGGATTCCGATCGTCTGATTAGAACAGGGCTGTCACTTTCGAGAACGTTTTTTGATCGATTGACAGCAACTGCATCGGTTTCTCATCTCAGCTTTTTACCGGCTGAACAGGAGTCGATATCGGACGTTCAAACGTCGCTTCGGTTTCGATACTCCCTGCCGGTATCTGGATTGATGCGAGACAGAAGCGGTGAAGTAACTCCAAGCTGGAGTGATGATAGCGACGGAGTGATATTTGTAACGGTAGATTATCGCGGAGATGGCGATCTCTACCTGGTAGGAGAATTTAATGATTGGGAACGGCCCGGAATACCACTTTCAAAACTGTCGGACAGAAGGTACGCAGCAGAACTGGAACTGGAGTCGGGAATTTACGAGTACAAAATACTGCGTGTAGAAGATGGAGAGGAAGAATGGATTGATTTCTCTGATGAAACAATGACCGTTAATGATGGATTTGGCGGAGAAAATGGCTTGATCTATATCGATTAAAATGAGGACAACATGATGAACTGGAAAATTCAACACATACAAAGATTACAAAATATAGCTCTGCTGGCAGTAATATTCTGTTTAGCGCCATTCGCGCTATCTGCACAGCAAACGCAATCAGAGCTGATGGACCGTGGAGTTGCGGCCGGCTTGGATCAGTCGCAGCTTGAGCGGGTGATGGACCGTGCTAATGAGCGCGGTGTTGAAGTGAGCGATCTTCAACGGCTGATTGAGCCTGCTATTAATTTAGCAGAACAGGATTTGCCGTCAGATTATATCATACAAAAGCTGATGGAAGGTTTTTCGAAAGGAGTTCCTCCCGGAAGAATGATGCCGTTGATGGAGAGCATTCATGAGAATACACCACGGGCAGTTTCGATAGCAAATAATTGGACGGACAAACCTGAAGTAGCCTCCTTCATGGAACGAGCAGGCGAAAGGGGACCGCAATTTCGGCAAGAATTGATAAGCGCGAATTTAAAATCACTGACTCAACAAGTAGGTCCGGATGAATTAGAAAGTGTATTGGAGGGGATTGGACAAGAGTCCGTGCTCGAAAAGTCATCTCCCAGAGCTGTTGTTGCAGCCGTGGGAATATTACCCGATCTGCCGGCATCAGCCCGAGAAGGAAATGCTGCTCGGGGATTGCTCGCAAGAGCAGCTGAGGGAGGATTTACAGCCTCTGATTTTCAAAAATTACCGGGGGCAATGAATGCTGCAGAGCGCCGTAGTGAACTACCTGCGGCATCAGTTATAGAAGGAGTTGCAGCGCAGCTTGGCAGTGGAATTCCGGCGTCTGAGGTTCTGCAAAATTTATTTAACGGTAATGTAAATCCGGGACCTCCGGGAAATCGCCCGGGCCGGCCAAATAATGGCCCCGGAAGAGGACAGGGTTCCGGCAATAATTAATATTAGTTCTTTAAAATGCCTTGATAGCTATATCGGGCATTTTGTTGTAATGCATTGTAAGAGAGATATATATAAAAAAGTTGTAACCCATCCTATTTCCGTTCGTCATATCTCCGTAACTAATTAAAAATAAAGGCTAGAATATTATGAATACATTAAAACAGTTTAAAATAACGGTACTCTTGGGAACTATGGTGGCCCTGTTAGCATGGGGTTGCGGTACAGGTACCGATTCTGGAACAGGAACCATGCAGGTAAAAATGCACGATAATCCAGGCGATTATGATGAAGTGAATGTATCCGTTGAGCGGGTAGAGGTAAATCGGAGCCAGGGAGAACAAGGATGGGAAACCATTAGTGAGCCGAATGAGGTTTACAACATCCTGGAACTGATAAATGGTGAATTTGCAGTATTAGCAGATGCTGAACTGGAAACCGGAACGTATCAGCAAATACGATTAATCCTGGATGATAATAACTCAGTTGTGATTGATGGAGAAACATTCCCATTGACAGTGCCAAGCGGTGCTGAGACAGGTTTAAAGCTGAACATCAATGCTGAGATCGAAGAGGGAGTAGTATATGTATTGCTTCTCGATTTTGATGCAGATCGTTCGGTTGTAAAAAGAGGTGTTCAAGACGAATATAACCTTCGTCCTGTTATCCGAGCAACTGCTGAAGCTACTTCCGGAAACATAGGGGGCAGTGTGAATGTAAGTGCGACTGTACGAGCTATTTTAGATGCAAACACAGCGGATGCAGATACGGTTTCAACAACATTTACAGACGGTGAGACAGGTGAATTCTTACTTGTTGGCCTGGAAGAGAACAGCTATACAGTAAATTTTGAACCTGAAGATGATGAAAGCTACGAAGGTAGTGAAATCGACGATGTAGAAGTGACAATCGGGGAAACTACAGACCTCGGTGAGATTGAGCTTACAGAAATCGATGAAGAGTAACTTCCGTAAGAAGTAAACATTGGTTTTCAAACGATAGCCCGGTTTCTGAAAAGAGCCGGGTTTTTTTATGTTCTCAAAATAAAGTTGTAACGCTTTTGGTTGTTGGTCGTCATAACACTGTAACCGAAAATAAATACCCAAGATTTTATGAATACATTAAAGAAACTTAAAATAACAGCACTCTTTGGAACCATGGTGGCCCTGTTTGCATGGGGTTGCGATATCAGCCCTGATGCTGGAACAGGCACAGGTACCATGCAGGTGAAAATGCACGATAATCCTGCACACTACGATGAAGTGAATGTATCCGTTGAGCGGGTAGAGGTAAATCGCAGTGAAGGTGACCAAGGATGGGAAACCATCAGTGAGCCGAATGAGGTTTACAACATTCTTGAACTTGTAAACGGTGAGTTTGCAGTGTTGGCTGATGCCGAACTGGAGACCGGAACGTATCAGCAAATTCGGTTAATCCTGGACGATAATAACTCTATCGTGATTGATGGTGAAACGTATCCACTGACAGTACCAAGTGGTGCTCAAACCGGCTTGAAACTGAATATCAATGCCGAAATCGAAGAGGGCATTGTTTATACCCTGCTCTTGGATTTTGATGCAGATCGTTCAGTAGTAAAAAGAGGCATGCAAGATCATTACAACTTGCGACCGGTAATTCGAGCAACAGCTGAAGCAGAGTCCGGTAATATTGGCGGAATTGTAAATGCTGAATCTACAGTACGGGCAATCCTCGATGCAGGTACAGCTGAAGCAGATACCGTTTCAACCACATTTTCTGATAGTGAAACCGGTGATTTCCTGCTTGTTGGACTGGAAGAGAACAGCTACACTGTAAACTTTGAGCCGGCTGATGATGAAGCATATGAGGAGAAATCCATCGATGAAGTTGAAGTAACAATCGGTGAGACGACAGATCTCGGTGAAGTTGAGCTCACAGAAATCGATGATGAATAAGACGAATAGATAGACTTAATTTGTCTCCAATAAAAAGCCCGATTCTTAGTAGGAATCGGGCTTTTCTATTTTCTTGAAGGATTTTACAGGAAGATATCTATTCTTTATGCCTTAGTTCGATTTTTTTGAATTATCCAACACGAAGTCTTCCGCCGGCCGGCGGAGAGATATAGAGGGGTATCCATTGTGACCTTTCTACAATTTAATAAACATCCCCCTGATTCCCCCTTTTATAAGGGGGACTTTTGTGATCATAGTAATACAATCGAACTCAGATTTTAAGCTAAGCGGGAACGACTTCTTTACTGAAAAACTCCTGTGTTGTTGTTTTGTATAGAGGCTTTCCAATAAGCGTTGCAGAGGTACATTCTGTTATCTCAACGGCTACGTAATCTCCTTTTTGATAGTGCTGTTTATCAAAAACTACCATTTTATTGGTATCGGAACGCCCGGAAAGCTGCTCATCGGACTTCTTACTCGTCCCTTCTGCAAGCACAAGGTGAATATTGCCAATCTCTGCATTGTTATTTTTCTCCTGGATGTTCATCTGCTGCTCAATAATTTCTGTCAGCCGACGCTTTTTCACCTTCTCGGGTACGTCATCTTCATACTTTCGCTGAGCAAGGGTTCGGTCCCGCTCGGAATAGGCAAACATATAGGCCAGGTCGTACTCAACGTTGGCCATCAGGCTCATGGTTGCCTCATGCTCTTCTTCGGTTTCACCGCAAAATCCGGCAATAATATCTGTTGAAAGACTAACTCCGGGGATGATCTCCCTCATCCGTTCTGTGAGTTTCAGATACTGCTCACGCGTGTAAGGCCGGCGCATTCGCTCCAACATGCTGTCGCTTCCGGCTTGTGCCGGGATGTGGATGTAGTTACAAAGGTTCGGCCGCTCTGCAATAAGGTGCAGTAGTGGTTCGGGGAAGTCCTTGGGGTGAGGAGATGAAAATCTGAATCTCATTTCAGGATCAACTTTACTGGCTTCGTCCATCAATTGCGTAAAGTCGATATCTTCGTACTTATAGGAATTGACGTTTTGTCCTAACAGGGTGACTTCTTTGTATCCCTGGTCACTTAGATGTTGAATTTCTCGCAGAATACTCTCCATCGGACGGCTTCGTTCGCGGCCACGAGTAAAGGGTACCACGCAAAATGCGCACATATTATCGCACCCTCGCATAATCGAAACAAACGCAGACAGACCGTTGTCGCTGGTTCGGACGGGAGTAATGTCGGCATAGGTTTCCTCGAGGGAGAGGAGGACATTTACAGCTTTTCTGCCGTCATCAACTTCGGCCAAAAGATTCGGGATATCCCGGTAAGCATCGGGGCCAACCACAATATCAACCAGCTTCTCCTGTTCGATGATTTTATCTTTTACGCGTTCGGCCATACAGCCCATTACGCCTACGGTAAGGTTTTTCTTCTCTTTTTTGATCGCACGAAACTCCTTGAGCCGGTTCCACACTCGGGTTTCCGCATTTTCGCGGATGGAACAGGTGTTTACAAAAATAACATCTGCTTCTTCCGGTGACTGAACGGGATTCATGCCGTCTTCCATCAAAATGGAGTTGACAACTTCCGTATCAGCGAAGTTCATCTGACACCCGTAGGTTTCGATATAGAAATTTTTATTGTTCATAGATACTCTGTTCAGCTGTAAATTTGATCCTCAAAGATAAAAAGCGATCGGTTCTCGGTAAAGTGTTCTAATCTTCCTCGTTTGGAATAATTTCATCGAGTTCGATTTCAAAAACAAGAATTGCCCCATCAGGTATGGCTGGTGGTGTATTATCTCCATATCCGATATCAGCAGGGACAAAAATTTCGTAGGTAGCACCTTCACCCATCAACTGAAGTGCTTCCGAAAATCCGGGAATTACACCACTTACCGGAAATGTGACTGTATCTTCATCCGGGCTTTCATCAAACACATACCCGTTTGTAAATGTGCCGGTATATCGGACGCTTACGTCATCTTCTTCAGCGGGGCTGTTATCACTACCTTCCTCGATAACTCTGTACTGCAGGCCGCTTTCAGTTTCCGTGATATCTTCGTTTTCCCTGTTTTCAGCCAGAAATTCTTCGGGATCTTGTAAAAATGAGTCTAGCTCCATATCGAATACCAATACAGATCCCGGCCGCAATGGGCCGCCTGTAGGCGGATTATCTCCGTAACCGAGCTCGGGAGGAATAAAGAACTCAAACCTGCTCCCTTCGTTCATCATTTGAATTCCTTCTGCGAGTCCTTCAAGATTGAGAATGGAGATGGGGAAATAGTCGATTCCATCACTGTCCATAAATGTTTCATCAGAGATTGTTGTACCCACATATTCCACAAAAACCACGCTTTCGGAATTTGGAGAGTCACCTTCCCCTTCTTCAATAATTCTGTATTGCAGTCCGCTATCTGTAACCTCTACGTCATCTTCGAGGGCGTTCTGTTCCAAAAAATCGGTTTCGTCAACAGGGTCGCCAAAGGGACTTTCAGTGTCCATGCACCCTGAAAAAAGGAGGGCTAAAAGCAGGAGAGAAATTGTGGAGATATATTTCATCGGTACTATGTTTTATGAATTTAAATCTTTAAAAAATTATTAGGCCAGAACCCGAACAAGTTACTAACTGATGAAACGGTATAATGTTTGATGAATTTTGTGAGGCGGTTAGAAATCTAATTTGATGATATTTCCGGCAGCTCTTTCAAAAACGAGCCTATTTCTAACAGATCAGCAGATACATCATGTTCGAGCTTTTCGGTGAGGCCGTTGCTGTAGAACTCAATATCTTCAGACTGTTTCCAAAATGAGCGTTGCCGATCGATGATGGGAATAATGTGCTGAATCTTATCGGGATCAAAAAAGAGGACTTTCCGATGAAGCTCTTCAAATTCATCCAGGATATTTTTGGCCAACATCACTTTAAAAACTCCATTTTCCGCAGATATCTCGTCATGCAGGTATAGATTCTCCAGGTTATAGCTGTTACGTCTAATCTTCAGCAGCAACGACTGCAACTCCCGCCTGGAGACTACATCGGCATCTGACCGATTATAATAACTGAAATTACGTGCCAGACGCCTGCCGGTTCCCAAACTCATAATGGTAGCGGCAGCAGCAATTTTTTTGGCGTCGGAGTCGGGGTTTAATTCGGCCATTTTGCGGGATTTGAGCGCCATTTATTAAGCAGTTCTACATCCTCTTTTTGAATAGCTCCGGTTTCAAGGGCTACATCAATAAGGGTTGGGTAATCAGTAAGAGCATAAACGGGAATATTCTGTTTGGCGAACCGTTTTTGAGCCTTATCAAAACCGTATGTAAAAATACTAATGACGGCTTCTACATCGGCACCAATAAACTCCAGTGCCTCAACAACAGAAATGGCGGAGCCGCCGGTTGAAATCAGATCTTCAATCACAACGGTTTTTTGCCCTTTGTCTACACCACCTTCAATTTGGTTGCCCATTCCGTGGGCTTTGGCTTTAGCCCTAACATACGCCATCGGTTTATCCATATTTTCGGCAACCCATGCGGCGTGGGGAATACCGGCTGTTGCGGTACCGGTAATTACATCAAGTTCCTTAAACTCGCTATTAATAATGTTGATGAGCGCCTTGGAGATTTTCTTGCGTAGTTTGGGATAACGGAGTGTTAACCTGTTGTCGCAATAGATCGGGGAGTTCCAGCCGGAAGACCATGTAAATGGATCGTTTGGCCGTAAAATTACCGCGTTGATATCGAGTAGTGATTTTGCCAGCTCTCGCGCAAAATCTTTGTCTAAAATTGTATATCTGTTCTCACTCATAATGTTAATAAATAGAACGTAAAATTTATGTGGTACAACGTTTGATTCTGAATTAGAATCATTCAGTCTTGATACCGAACTAATAGTTTTTTGTTGGATTACATAAGAGATGCAGCAACGGCTGATACTGCCTCGAGGCATATCAGTGCATATATTCCGGCAACTAAGTCATCTACTAATATACCATATTTTCCGGGGAATTTCTCTACTCGTTTGATACCAAATGGTTTGGTGATATCGAAGAGGCGAAACAGTAAAAATCCGCCCAATAAAAGCCCAAGATCTGCAAACAGATCACCCCGAAAAGAGATGAACAGAAATACCACGCTTTGCCCTGCAACTTCGTCCATTACAAATTGCGAGGGGTCATCACCGAAACGGCGTACAGATTCTGATGTTGCCCAAAGTGAAAGCAGGGAGGTAATAATCAAAAACAGTGCAACTCCCCATGTGGAGTACGTTATGGAGATGATATAGATGAGCGGCAGGCAGGCGAGACTTCCCCAGGTTCCCGGCGCTTTGGGCAGCAGGCCGGCACCAAAAAATGTGCCGATCAAATACTTAAAGGAACTCATTGCTTTGCGGATGATTTGAAAAGTCCTCTATTTACATAAAGATACTCAACACCGGAGTAGACAGTGATAAAAGCAACGGTTACCATTCCCCAATAAAACACGTTGGTTCCGAGCAGCATGTTTGCAAAGTCTGAGAGAGTTCCCGGCACAAGCATAAAAAAGCCGATAAGAAGTGCCACATAGAGAAAACCCATCTGAATGGCTGTTTTTACTTTTGCCGTATAGCGGGTTTCAAGCACAATGCCTTTGCGGTCCGTATAAATTCGCAGCAGGGTGATGGTAATATCCCGGAGTACAATCAGTATTACGGCCCACCACGGGAATTGCGAAGGATCAAGAAAAGGGAGGCAGACAAACCCGGCAAAGGTTAAGAATTTATCGGCCAGGGGATCTAGAAAAACGCCAAAATCACTTTCAACATTGTATTGGCGCGCATAATAACCATCAAAATAATCGGTAATTGCCGCTACGGCAAATACACCAAGGCTAATTCCCCGCAGCAGTATATCATCCTGTATAAACAGGAATAGAAATACCGGGGCCATTGCCATTCGAAATCCACTTAATATGTTGGGGAGTTTTTCCACGGGGGAAAGGTAATGTAGATTAAACTTAATTGTTAATAACTTTTTTTTGATATAGAGGAAGAAGAAATTTCAACGTTCTCTGTCAAAGCCCTATTTTCATCAACTATGGATAACGCACAAATCATCACCATCGGTAATGAGCTGCTCATTGGCGATACGGTAAATACAAATGCTTCGTGGATCGGACGGTTTTTAACCGAAAACGGATTTTCTGTAAAACAGATTTTTACACTACCTGATGAGTACAATTTGGTAAAAAAGAGAGTAGAGAATAGTATCGAAAATTGTGCGCTTACCATTGTTACAGGTGGGCTGGGGCCTACGCATGATGACATCACCAAAAAAATTGTAGCGCATATTTTTAACGCCGAAATGGTGATGAACGAAGAGGTGCTGGATCACATAAAAAAAATATTTGAACGCCGAGACTTTGTTTTTAGTAAATCGAATGCTGACCAGGCACTGGTACCCAAAAACTGCACGGTGCTGTTTAATACCCAGGGAACGGCTCCGGGAATGTGGTTTGAGCACAACGAGAATGCGTTAGTCGTACTTCCCGGCGTGCCCTACGAGATGAAGTACCTGATGGAGAACGAGGTGAAACCGCAGATAGACCGCTTTTTCCCAAAACGGGATGTATGGGCGACACGATATTATAAAACGGCAGGCGTACCTGAGAGCACGCTAAGTGATGATGTAGTGGGCGATTTAACACAGTATTTAAATAACGGGGTGAGTGTTGCATATCTGCCCGGTGCAGCCGGAGTTACAATTCGCATAAGTGCTTCGGGGGAGAGCCGGCAATCTGCCGGTAGAAAGTTGGACCGACTTAGTGAGGTGCTGCACCAAAAAGCGGGACCTGTAATTTATGGCGAAGGAAGAGATTGCGAATTGGCAGCGGTTATTGGCGAGCTTTTGGTAGAAAAAGAGTTGACCATTGCCACTGCTGAAAGCTGCACCGGCGGAATGATTGCCAACACGATTACCGATGTTTCCGGCAGCAGCCGATATATGCTGGGCGGAATAATTGCGTACGCAAACGATGTGAAAACCGGTCAACTTGGAGTAAATCAAAAAACTCTTGAAAACAACGGCGCCGTTAGTAAAAATGTAGCACTCCAAATGGCCGAGGGAGTTGCTAAAAAGTTAGGTGCATCCATTGGAGTTTCTACCACAGGTATAGCCGGGCCCACAGGTGGAACCGAAGAGAAGCCGGTAGGCACTGTTTGGATGGGGTTCTGGTTTGATGGAGTTAGATTTGCGCTTAAAGCCAACTTTACAAACGATCGCAATATTAATAAACTCCGCACAGAAATGGTTGTGCTGGAGACAATAAGACGTCATCTGCTCGGTTTAGAAAGCTATCCTTACCAACTTAACCCCCAAAGATAGTTGATCTATTTACTCACCATATGGTTCTCTTTTTCTGTGGCAGTCGGGGATACAATTCCTACGCCTCCACCGCCGGAAGCTCCCGCCGATACGGTACTGGTGCCAATTGAACTTGATGAAGAGGAAGTAGAAGAGGAGGAAGAGATTATTGAAGTCGCAATTTGGGAGTATGAACATTCTCCCGGCTTTTCCGTGGGGGAAACGGATAGCACCATGCGATGGGTAAATGTGCTGAATCTTGCCGATCGCTTTTCCCGGAAAAAAGGAGGGATTACCTACAGAACCGGTACAATTGGCCGGATGGATGCAGTAAACCAACACGCTTTTGAAAGCCGACATTTTAGAACGGAGGTAAACGGTCTGCAGATTAACGATCCATTGACGGGCACCGTAAATTGGAATCGTATACCAACGCATAAAATTTCGTCGCTTTTGGAATCGGATTATGGCACTCACCACCGCTCGCAAATTCGGCTCCGCGACCACTATCTCACAGAACCTCGTACCTATCTTAATTTTGATGAGAGCAGTTATAATTACCGAAGTCTTGAATTTGCAGCGACGCACAATTTGAGCGAGCGGACAAATATCGAGCTGTCATTTTGGGATCGGCGCGATGACATTGGCTATGACCAGAGTGGCGTAGAGGGAAGTCAGGTAGTATTTAAAGGGTACCGGCAGCTAACGGACAGATGGTTGTTGAAGGCCGGTTATATCAATAATTCAATGGATCAGGATCAGTCATTTGGTTATATCGTGGATGACCCCAACTTTTTTGCCTTTAATCCGTTTGTAGCTCAGCCTGTTCAGGGTGGAGCAAATTCAGAAGAGAACTCAAAAGATATCTATCTGCAAACTCACTATCGGCAGTCTGTTGATGATCCCGTTACAACGGAACTGGGGCTTCATTATCAAAGTGCGGAACGAAAAATTGAATTCCCCGCCGATACACTCGGCACCGATTTTCGAAATATTGAACTCTACGGCCGGCAGAATATTCAAGCCGGCGCTTTTCAGGCCCAAGCTACCGGCCGGGTGTTCTCGCTGGATAACCGGGTAGAAGAGCAGCTGACGGAAAACTTCTGGTTGGGAGGAAAAGGGCAAATAACAACGGATTACAGGCCCATAAGCGGAATTACGCTTTCCACGGAAGTGGGTGGGGTGTATCGGTCTGATGATCAATCAGGGTGGGACTTTTCAGGGCGTCTGGATTTTCAACCATTTAGAAGTTTAACCCTCTCGGGGTTTGGAGGAGTATCAAGTTCGGTACCGGATATACAGTCGCTTTATTGGCAATCAGAGGGTTTCCTTGGAGATGAAAATTTGAGTAATGAATACTCTGCCACAGCTGGTGTTGAAACTGTAGTAGGGCTGGGTCGTTACTTCTCAGTGGGAGCCAGGGGAGATGTCAGGGATATAAAAAACGGGATTTTTCTGCAGGCGAACGAAGAGGTAGAATCACAATTTGTAAATATCGAGCCGTATCAAATTCTGTCAGGTATGGGGTGGATCGGGCTCGATTCAAGCCTTTTTGAAGGAGAAATTTCAGCCACCTATAAATCGTTTGAAACTACGGCGACAGAAAACAGTATCAACCTCGGGCTGGCGGAGACCGGAGATCATATGCTGTTTAAAGGAAGTCTGTACTGGAAGAATTATCTGTTCGATCGTGCCACGTTCGTTAAGGCGGGACTAGTAGGTACGTTTTCCCCAAATGCGGTGCGCACAGCTGAGTATATTGCTCCATTGAATCGGTGGCAGCACGGAACCAATCAGTTTGTAAATCCGTCGTACAGCCGTGTAGATTTAGATGTATCAGCCCGCATTCGCTGGATGATGCTTTTACTACGAATGGAAAATGTATTTGACCGGGTTACCCAAGCAGGCTACTTTGAGTCGGTTGGGTACCCAATGCCGGAACGGCGGTTTATATTTGGATTGAGAATTTTATTTACAAATTAATGGGAGTGACTGAATGAGTTTGGGTTATATGCTCAAAGAAGGGTTTGCAGGATTAAAAAGGGCCAGGCTGGCTGCTTTTACATCTATATTTTCGCTGTTCGTAGCCGTGTTGTTGATCGGGGTACTGACGCGGGTTGGATTTAACGCCTATGAAGTTTCACAGATGTTGAAACAGCAGGTGGAGGTTGAGGTATTTCTCGAAAATGTTGATGAACAAACCACAAACGAGCTTCAGCAGCGTATCGGTGAAGAACCGATTGTAGCGGAGATGAATTACATTTCAAGAGATAGCGCATCTAAAGTTTTTCGTGAGGAATTTGGAATGGGGGGAGAGGCTTTGGCCGACCTGAATTTTCTTCCGGCATCATTTCGGGTTTTGGTTTCTGATGAGGCTAGTGTAGCCCAGGTAGATTCATTGGTGCAGGTAATCAACGATTATCGGGGGGTGGATGAAGTGCGGTTTAACCTAGCCCTGCTCGAACTCCTTGAACGCCGCACGGAACAGCTGGTTCTCATTGGGGCTGCCATAGGTCTTTTTATTCTGTTTGTAGCAATCATACTGGTGTTTAATACTATACGGCTTACCATTTATGCCAAACGTGATCTCATTCGAGCTATGAAACTGGTGGGGGCAACCAACGGGTTTATCCGCCGACCATTTTTACTTGAAGGAGTTGTACAGGGAGTTATTGCCGGTGGGTTAGCTGCAGGTTTGGTATATCTACTGTTTGATTGGATCGTGCCTATATACTTTACTCAAATAGGCGTGCTAAGTTGGCCGTTTGGCGAATGGTACTATCTCATCGGTGGAATTGTACTTCTGGCCATCATCATGGGGTGGTGGGGGAGCCGGTGGGCTGCACGTAAATTTATCCGCGAAACTACGGTTTATACACAGTAGTGAACGGTATCTTAATGCACAAAACTCATAAAGAGATTATGAGTTCGACGACATCGTTTTGATTTTATCGCCGGTTGCTTTCCGTTTTTCGCACGCTTCGGTATCGTTACAGGTACCGAAAAGATGTAGTGAATGACCCTCGACATCGAAATCATGGATTTGCTCCATCAGCTTCTGAATCTCCAGGATTCGGGGATCGCAAAATTCTACAACCACACCACACTCTTTGCAGATCATATGGTCATGCTGCTGATAGGCGTACGACCGTTCGTAATAATACTGGTTCTTCCCGAACTGCTGACGCTGCACAAGTCCGCACTCAATCAACAGATCGAGTGTGTTATATACGGTAGCTCTTGAAACCCGAGTACCGGCATTTTTCAGGTTGAAGAAAATATCATCAGCATCGAAGTGTCCTTCAGCCCGATATATCTCTTCCAAAACCATAAATCGCTCGGGAGTTTGGCGCTGATTTTTCTCCTTCAAATAAGTTCTGAAGATCTCTTTGACAAGTTGGATAGTATCTTCTTGAGCCGGGTGTGCCATTGTTTTACGTTGTTAAAATATTGCTGATTGAACGATTTAGGTACAAAACGACATTAAATTAATGTTCGTATGATGTTTGTGATTTATGACTTTTTTACCTCTATTAAAATAAGATAAACTTAATCCATAAGCTCAATTACCCAAAATTAACCTTTGGAATTATGCCTACAATTGTAGCCTTCGAAACGATTACAGAGCTTTATCAAAATCTTACCAAAAAATACGAAAATTCTGATAAAACAGCTTTTGCTTATAAACCATCTGGTGAGGAGGAGTATAAGACGATTACGTGGGATTCCGTAAAGGAGGATGTAACTGCAATTGCCAGCTACTTGATTGATCAGGGTGTAGAGAAAGATGAAAAAGTAGCGATATTGAGTGAAAACAGGTACGAATGGGCCGTTGTGGATCTAGCTATACAGATGATTGGGGCTATTAATGTTTCCCTCTATTCTACGCTGCCTCCGAATCAGTGCCAATATATTCTGAACAATTCCGAAGCGAAGATATTTTTTGTATCAACGGGGATTCAGCTAAAAAAAGCGGTCGAGATTTTTGATGAGTGCCCGAATGTAAAACAGGTAATCGCTTTCGATGAACCGAAAGTGAAGGAGTATATCGAAAAAGAGTATGTAAAGCTCTATGATACCGTTTGGACGCAGGGAGCAAAGGCAGAAACGGCGCAACGAGAGACGCTTAAAAAGCGGGCAAAAAGCGTTAAGCCGGAAGATATAAGTACGCTTATCTATACATCGGGTACAACGGGTAAACCAAAAGGGGCAATGTTAACCCATCGGAATATTGTAAGTAATATTAAATCTGCACACGAGGCGATTACTATAGGTGAGTCTGATCGGTGTCTCTCATTTTTACCGCTATGCCATTCGTTTGAACGCACCGGCGGATATTACGCCATGATTGCAGGTGGGGCAGAAATCTACTATGCGGAGAGTGTAGATACGGTAGCCCGAAATATGCTGGAAGTCCACCCGACAATTGTGGTGAGTGTACCAAGGCTTTTTGAGAAGATTTATAACTTGGTAAAGAAAAATGTGGAAGAGGGGAGTGCTATTCAGCAGTCAATTTTTAACTGGGCACTGAATGTGGGTGAGAAATACTGGAATGGTAAACGTGGTTTGATAAGTATTCAAAAACCTATCGCAGACAAATTGGTGTTTGATAAACTGAAACAGCGCACCGGTGGCAACATTCGATTTTTTGTTTCCGGCGGAGCTGCACTCCCGGCTGAAATTGGTACATTTTTTATGGCTGCCGGCCTGAATATTCTCGAGGGATATGGCCTGACCGAAACCTCCCCGATTATGTGCTGCAACAGGTATGGCGATGAAAAAATGGGAACAGTAGGTAAAGTTATTAACGGCGTAACGGTAGGAATTCAGCGGCTTGATGATAGTAAAATTGTTGCTGAGGTGAGTGGTGAAGATTATCCTACAGATATAACCTCGGAAGCCGGAGAAATTCTAAACCGCGGCCCAAATACCATGAAGGGGTATTGGAAAAATGAGAAAGCGACCAAAGAGATGATTGACGATGACGGCTGGTTGCATACCGGGGATGTTGGGCGATTTGTTGATGGGCGACTTGAAATCACGGACCGCATCAAACATATGATTGTAAATGCAGGTGGTAAAAATATTTATCCCGGCCCGATTGAGGAGACATTTAAAACCAGCAAATGGGTAGATCAATTGGTTGTGGTGGGCGAAAATCAACCGTTTATGGCTGCTCTGATTGTACCCGATTTTGAAGCCATCAAAACGTACGCCAAGCAGAACGATATTCAGTATTCGGATATTGAAGAGCTTATAGAGCACGAATCAATCGTAAATCTGTTCAGTAAAGAGGTTCGGTCTGTTTCACGAGATCTGGCCTCGCACGAAAAGATTCGTGATTTCCGATTGGTGCCAAATGAGTTTACTGTTGAAACGGGCGAGCTAACTCCAACGCTAAAAGTAAAGCGGCGGGTGATTGAAGAGAAGTACGAACACCTGATCAACGATATTTTTGATGGGTGATAAATCCATCGCCGAAGCAATTCCTCGGCGATGTGATTAATATACTTTAACCTCTATTCGGTACCGCCATCTTCGAACGTGGTGTCCGGCGCAGGTTCTTTACGTGCCGCAATGAACGACTTAATTCCTGCTACTACAAAAAAGAGGCAGATTAAAGCCATTGCCGCCTGACCGTACGATGCAGCTGGGTTCTCCAGTTCACCACCGCCAAGTATTCCAAAGACGTTCATCAACCCGCCAAATGAGCCGCCGATACCTAAAATGGCAAGCAGGAGCGCGGCGTGCATAGAGTGCTTTCGCATCGATTCTTTTTTGTTAGCAAGAACGCCAAGTCCCACAAATGCGATTCCGAAAAAAGATGGAATTAAAGCGGTGGCACTTGCGCCTCCGGTGGCAACATACGATATGATACCAAGAATAATGAGTAGAATTCCGGTGTAGTTGGATAATTTAGGCATGTCGAAAAAATTTAATTAGCTGTTAATGTTGGATAGCAAAGTAGCAACTCGCCGGCGGTTAACGCCCAGGTCGCTGTGGCCTTCTCGGCTCGAACTTCTGATATGTGCAACGGCTCCCGTAGGATAGGAATCTATTTTGATAACTACATCATCCAAAAAGCCGAACAGTGGAATACGAAATATGGCATTAACGTGAAGCTGTTGTGAATTTGAGTCAACTTCGTGGGCGTTCATCTTTTCCAATGCTCTAAGCACGTTCTCAAACAACTTATCCTCATTCTGTTCTGATGGCACAGAAACCCGAACGCAGTTGGGTGAGTCGGGGCACTCCGGCAGCGGATTTTCAATATCAGCCGGAGATTCAAAATCGCTTGATGTAGAGCCCTTAAGGGGTCCGTAAAAGTTAAACATGATAAGTACCAAAACTACTGTTAGCCCGATTGCAATCCATTTGAGCATATTGGTTTATTAATTTAACTCTGCTTTGATGTGCAGAACTCTAAACACTGCTCCACCGTTTCAGCCACCTGTAAAATCGTACGGTTATTCGGTTTGATGAACCCCGTATCCACGGCTTGGTCCACCATCTGAATGAGCGGGTCGTAAAAACTTTGAACATTCAGAAGGGTAATCGGCTTATCAATAATGCCGATCTGGTTCCAAGTGATGATTTCGAACAGCTCTTCCATGGTTCCAAAACCGCCCGGCATGGCTACAAAAGCATCGGCAAGGTCGGCCATTCTGGACTTTCTCTCATGCATATCTGCCACGGTGATGAGCTGTGTAATTTCGGTATGTGCCACCTCTTTACTGAATAGATTTTCCGGGATCACCCCGATAACTTCGCCGCCGTTTTCCATCACAGAGTCTGCCAGAGTTCCCATCACACCAAGAGAGGAGCCGCCATAGACCAGGGAGTGTTGGTTTTGAGCAATTTGCTTGCCGAATTCGCGGGCGGCTGTTAAAACTTTTGGATTATTTCCGTTTGATGATCCACAGTACACACAGATGTTCATGATGTTACCGTGGTCATTCGATCTAAAACGCCTTCCAGTTTTTCAAGAAAAAACTGCACCTCTTCCACGGTGTTATCTTTTCCAAAACTGATACGAATGCTGGAGTTTGCCTCGTGATCCGGCAGCCCAATGCCTTTTAGTACGTGCGACGGTTCAACGGCGCCTGATGTGCAGGCTGATCCATTCGATATGCAAATTCCTTCGATATCAAGGTTTAGGAGCAACATTTCGCCATCAAGCCCCTTTTTATCATCGGTTAAAAATGCCAGGTTAATAATGTGGGGTACACCCTGATCTTCCGGACCATTAATTTGATATCTGCCGGAGAACGATTTTTCAAGCCCGGCTAATAATTCTTTTCTCAGGTTTACAAAATGGTTGCGGTGGCTGTCCATCTCTTCGGTGGTTAGCTCCAGTGCTTTTGCCAGTCCTGCAATTCCGGCCACGTTGGAGGTACCGCCGCGCCGTCTCCGCTCTTGCGATCCGCCCTGCAGCCAGGGAAGCCAGGGCGTGCCATTTTTTACATAAAGAATTCCAATTCCCTTTGGCCCGTAAATTTTGTGTGCACTTATGCTGAGGGCATCAACACCAAGTTCATTTACATCTACCGGAATTTTTCCCACGCTTTGAACCGTATCAGAATGAAACGGCACATTTTTTCCCCGGCACACTTTGGAGATTTCATTAATCGGCAGGATGGTGCCAATTTCGTTATTCACATGCATCAGCGATACAATGGCTGTATCATTGGATATGGCTTCATCAACTTGTTCCGGTGAAATCATACCGCGACTGTCCGGCTCAAGATAGGTGATGGTGCACCCATGCATTTTCAGGCTTTCGGCCGGGTGGATAACAGCATGGTGCTCGATGGGCGAGGTGATGATCTCCGTTTTTCGAGTAGCTGATACAACTCCTTTGATAATGGCGTTATCGCTTTCTGTACCGCCACTTGTGAATATAATTTCGGATGGTTCGGCACCAATGAGCTCGGCAATTTTTTCGCGTGCATCTTCGATGGCTACTTTTGTATCTCGCCCAAGCTGATGTGCAGAATCGGCATTCCCAAAATTGTTGCGGTAATAGGGGAGAATCTCCTCCAAAACCCGTTCATCTACCGGGGTTGTAGAGGCGTGATCGAAATAGATGGAATCCATAGCTGTATCTGATTTTGACATATCTGCAAAATATAGAAAATGAGTCTTTAAAGATAGCGTGGTTTCCGGGATAGATTTGCGTTTCAATTTCCAAACCGGCAGTTAATCCTGTATTTTAATGGAGGCTTTGAAGAATCTTAAAGCAGTACATTTCGACTTCACTCCACTACGTTTCGTTGCGCTCAATGTGACGTTTAACGTCATACTGAGCGCAATGAGAAGTGAAGCGACGAATGTAGTCGAAGTATTATTGTGTTTTTCAAAGCCCCTAAAGGTATAAATAGAAAAATCAGAAACAGATATACAGATGGCTAAAAAAACACTTCGAGATGTAGATGTGAACGGGAAAACGGTATTGATGAGAGTAGATTTTAACGTGCCGATTTCCGACGGAAAAATTAAGGATGACAACCGAATCGTCCAGGCGCTGAAATCAATTAACTACGTGATTGAACATGGCGGTAAATTGGTTTTAACCAGCCATCTCGGCCGCCCCGGTGGTGAAGCATCCGAAAAGTTTAGCCTGGCTCCCGTAGCTAAGCATTTGGCAACGTTGGTAGATGTACCGGTACATTTCGCGAAAGATTGTATTGGCGAAGAGGCGGAGTCTGTTATCAAAAATGCGGA
>SKWF01000156.1 GCA_007129085.1 Balneolaceae bacterium
ATGTTTTTCTGGGCTCTTGTTGTTCCACTATGGTACCGGTGGTAGCTAAGTGTTTCACCCAAAAATGCGAGCTTTTTCCCATCTAAATAATTTACCCAAAATAGCCAGTCGCCGGTATATCGGCTTTTAAGTATTTTTTTGGTGAATGTAACGCCCTCTGCCTTGAACACACATGAACTTGCATTTGGAATGGTATTCCGATAGGCCAAATAGTTACAAATTTCACTTTGGCCATCATTCGTATAATCGTTTCTCCATCGCTGACTATCTAATGAATCAGCCCAAAATTCGTCGTTAATTTTATTGTCGTTTTCGTCCATTTTTTCAGATCGGCAATAGACCAAGTCAGCCCCCTTTTCGAGCTCAACCACACATTTTTGCAGAAATTCTTTTTCCGCCCAGTCATCGCTTTCAGCTATCCAGATGTACTTTCCCTCTGCCATGCTAATTCCTTTATCCCACTGACTGAATGGAGATCCGCTGTTTTTGCTGTTTAGGTGCAGCGCCGTTACTTGTTCGTGATCCTCAAACTCCTTTAATATTTCTACGCTTCCATCGGTGGAGCTATCATCCAAAAGAATTATCTCAAAATCTTTGTAGGTTTGATGGAATACACTATTGAGCCTTCGTCTTAAAAAAGCCTCGTGATTATAATTGGGAACAATTATGGAAACTTTCGGCATAAAATGATTTACTCTGTG
Organism: Balneolaceae bacterium; assembly: GCA_007129085.1. Classification (GTDB taxonomy): domain Bacteria; phylum Bacteroidota; class Rhodothermia; order Balneolales; family Balneolaceae; genus SW132. The sequence continues at coordinate 702 of SKWF01000156.1, forward strand.
TCAATTTTCCAGTGATATGTTCTGTGGGTTTTGTGATGAAAACAACCCAGTGCCTCCAGACTACGCTGCATCAGCCAATTTTTCTCGCTTACCCAGGCACCTTCCAGAAACTTTAATTTTGGAGCAGCTTTTTTGGTCATCTGGATACCCCGTACAAATACTAACGCTTCAAGGCCCATCTTCCGGTATTTGGGTAGAGTACCAAATACAATAGTTCGCAATCGTGTAGCCCGTTTTTTAAAAAAGAGCAGTTTTAAAAAATGCCACCATTTTAGCTTACCCCCGGTTTCATCAGAGAGTTCGTTCAAATCCGGTATACACACAATGAAAGAAGCCGGTTCACCATTAACAGATGCAATTAAAACACTATCAGGTATCATAATTCTTTTCAGCTTCGAAATCATCTGCTCAACAGTTTCGCGGGTCAGCTCTGTAAACTCCTCTTCCCTTTCCGAGATATCCTGGTTACTCCAGGCTTCGTTATAAATATTGCGGATAGCCTCGGCATCATCTTCAATATTATTCAAATCAATAGGCCGCAGCTCTACGCTATCTCTACTCTCAATACGATCTGTAATTTTTACCAGTCGCTCCGGCAAGGGATCGCTAAAATAGCGTTTATAACTCCAGTGATCGTCCAACTTTTCAGCTCCGGTTTTTTCTAAAAGATCGCGATAGTATGGCGGATGATAGAACATGCCGTAAATTGGTGGCTCATCAAAATTTTCTACCAACAGGCCCCAATAATTATCATTTTCAGAAAAGTTGATCGGGCCTCGAAATGCTTCATATCCCCTCTCTTGATGCCATCTGCCAATGAATTTAATCATTGCATTAGCCACAGTTTGCGAATTAATGATCTCTACAAAGCCGAAACCCCCGGTTTTTGACGTAAACTGGTCGTCCTTTTTTTTATGATTCATCACTGCGAAGCGCGCAACAAGCCGATCACCATCAAACATTAAATAGCGCTCGCACTCGCCCTCTTCAAAAAAGGGATTTTTTTGGGGATCGAAAATTTGTTCAATTTCAAAACGAAACGGTGGGATCCAGTTCGGATAATTTCGATAAATTTCGAGCGGAAATTGATGAAATTGGTCAACCTGATTTTTGTTTACGATTTTTTCAAATCGATATGCCATAGCACTGCATCAATTCTTACATTATGAGATAACGGATTGATGATAGATGTTAATCGGATCAGATGCTAATTCAAGATAAATCATAATTATGGCGGCAAAAGGCGATCATCAGTATGAAAAAACAACCAAAAAGGCATGGGTGGTCGCGCTCTTGACGATTTCTTGTTTAGCAGCTTTTGTGTTAAATCTTAAACTTGTTCCGGCCGAGCCGCAAAAGTTAACAGATCAATCTCAAATTGATTCCCTGATTACGGTTACGATTCAAGAACTTAATATTCCACCTGAACAGCTTCGAATACAAACTATTGAGCATGATTCCTTGTTCAAACGACAGAATTACCATATTAAAGTTCGACCGGGATTTTCGAAAACCGGATTTCACTACCAACTCCATCAACATCTGTATCCCTATGATGTAGAAACCTACGGTGAAGTTTTTTTCCCCGAAAGAGATATACGCCTTCACCTGTTATTTAATGATACTATCCATAGATCTATTTTTTTAGAAACTGACCCGGATCTAATTGCATCCCCTCGTGATGTAACTGGAAACTAATTTATCAAGCCGCTGCCATGAATTTTATAGAGCCTAAAAAGTTTATTAAGAAATTTGAACTGCTGGATTTCCCTCAACCCAACATCATCCAGCTTAAGTATCCCATTTTCTTATGTCACGGGTATGGTGGCATTGCCGGTCTGGTTCGGCCGGCACTACTGCATGAACCCTGCATGCTGCTGAGAAGTCATGGCATTCACGCTTTTGCGCCCAATATCGTTCCTTATGCAAAAATTGAAATCCGGGCAGAACATTGGGTTGAAAAAATTGATCAAATACGCGAACAGTATGGATATGAAAAGGTAAATGTGGTAGGCCACAGTATGGGCGGCCTTGATTTGCGATATGCTATTTCTAAATTGGATGTTACAGACTCTATCGCATCGTATACATCCATAGCTACCCCTCACTACGGTACAAGCCTTGCAGAGTTAGTCCTCACTACACCTGATGTACTTCGTGATAAACTTGGTGAAATGTTTGACTGGTTTGGCCAAAGCATATTTCCAAATGCGAAAAGCAATGCTGTGGCGGCTGTGGAGCAATTGACTAGAGAGTACGTTACTGAAGAGTTTAACCCTAATACACCCGACAATCCGGATATACCATACTATTCATTTTCAGCAGCGGTAGGAAAAGGAACAGAGCAGCCGTTAAATCCAATTTATCGATTTCAAAATCAGTACATCCACTCTCAGGAAGGAGAAAATGATTCGTTCGTTTCCGTTAAAAGCGCCACTTGGGGGACGCACATTCAAACGGTGCCGCTCAGCCATATGGAACAGCTGGATATCCAGGTGAGCAAAGATAGAACGAAATATCTCCACCATTTTTGGCTTGATCTCGTTTACAATCTGAAAAGCAACGGGTTTTAAGCGTTTACAACTTTTCGCCTCTCAGAGCTTTCAACAGCTCGTGGGATGTTAAATCGTACTGAATGGGTGTTAGAGATGCATAGCCTTTTTCGAGCACATCGATATCACTACCACCATTTTTTTCCAAAAGCTCAAACTTTCCGGTCATCCAGTAGTAATCTCTATTGTGTGGGTCAATTCGGCCTTCAAACTCCTCAACATACCGGCTTTCAGCCTGGCGTGCCCACCGAACCCCTTTCAATGGGCCTGAAGGAGCATTTAAATTCATCGTAACTCCTTTTTTCAAACCGTTTTCCAACACATACTTGATAACTTTCCGAGCAGCTGACTGGCAACCGGTAAGGTCAGCATCTTCATCAAAATCTGTGCAAGAAACAGCGATTGAGGGATACCCCAGAATGGTACCTTCGGTAGCGGCACTAACGGTTCCGGAGTAGAGAATATTTATTCCCGCATTGCTTCCATGATTTATCCCACTCACAACCAGGTCCGGTTTACGGTCAAGCAGTTTATCGTGGGCAAGCTTTATGCAATCCGCCGGTGTCCCATTCACAGCTTGACCGCTAAATCGGCTATCCAGCTTAAATGGACGAGCTCGCAGAGGATTTGATACTGTTATCGCATGCCCAACTGCGCTTTGCTGTCTGTCAGGGGCTACAACTTCTACATCTCCAAATTCATCGGCAACCTCCACGAGGGCCATAATTCCCTTTGAAAAGATTCCATCGTCGTTACAAACTAAAATCAGCGGCTTCTTTTTATCAGACATCTATAAATCTTACTCAGTTATAACGTTCATCTTCATTCGGGAAACTGCCGTCTTTCACATCTCGTATATAGTTGGAGATAGCAGCATTCATTTTTGCATCTAAATCTTCGTATCGGCGAAGAAATCTGGGTGAGAAATCTTTGTTCAAACCAAGCATATCATGCAGTACAAGAACCTGTCCGTCGCATTTTTCACCTGCTCCAATACCAATTGTCGGAATTGAAACAGACTCTGTTACTTTTGCGGCTAAATCTGCCGGAATTTTTTCTAACACGATTGAAAATACACCGGCTTCTTCCAAAATTTTGGCATCTTCGATAAGCGTTTTTGCTTCTTCTTCCTCTTTGGCTCTAACTTTATATGTGCCAAATTTATAAATGCTTTGTGGTGTAAGGCCAAGATGCCCCATAACCGGAATTCCCGCGTCAACAATTTTTCTAATTGTGTCGCTTATCGTTCTGCCGCCCTCAAGTTTAACGGCATGTGCCCCGGCTTCTTTCATCATTCGGCCGGCACTTTTAAGAGCCTCTTTGGTCGTTACCTGGTAGCTCATAAATGGCAGATCAGCAATAACCAGCGCACGCTCCACGCCACGAACAACACATGATGTATGATAGATCATGTGATCCATCGTCATCGGGATGGTTGTATCAAACCCGGCCATTACGTTACTGGCGGAATCACCCACCAAAATCACATCCACACCTGCTCGATCTACAATTCCGGCCATCGTAAAATCGTAAGCGGTGAGCATGCTTATTTTTTCACCACTCCGTTTCATTTCAACAACGGTTTGCGTGGTTACTTTTTCCGGTTTGTTTTTACCTGATCCTGATTGGGTACTCATGATTGATCCTTTGGTACAATTGCAGCTGATGCTTCGAGTTCGCAAACTACTTTTCCATCAACCGTAGCATTCCCAACCATGTTGATGAAATTTCTGCGTTGATTGGCAAGGTTCACTTCCATTTTCAATTGATCACCCGGCACTACCGATTTACGGAATTTTGCTTTATTAATTCCTGTAAATACCATTAAATCTTCACCAGGATTAGCCAAATTACTCTTCATCACCATTAAACAACCGGCCTGCGCCATCGCCTCAACTTGCAGAACTCCCGGCATGATAGGGTTACCCGGAAAATGTCCGTTAAAGAATTCTTCGTTTACAGTTACATTTTTCAGGGTAAGTATCCGCTTTTCTTCCAGTTCAAGAATACGGTCCACCAATAAAAATGGGTATCTGTGAGGAATAAGTTTTTTTATCTCTTCTATTTTAATCATAAAATAAATTTCTATTACAAGTATGCTTGATAACCATTTAGAAGGAGTTTTAAAGTAAATAGATGTCTAATTCCTAACTTAATGGCTTAAGTGGGATCAAATATAGTAATTCTACGCTACGGTACCCACATAAACATAAGCAATCCCACCGGTTAGTGATTCCGCTTTGTAGTCACTAAATCCGCCGGACTCCTTCATGAGCTCTAAAAAATCATCTCCGGCGGGGAAAGCGGCACTCGTTTCGGGTAGGTAGGTATACGCTTCTCTATTACCGCTAATCCACCCGCCAATTGTTGGCATTACATGTTTACTGTAGAATTCAAACGGGTATTTTACGATTCCCGTAGGCTGACCAAATTCTAAAACAACAACTCTTCCACCCGGTTTTACCACCCTCGACATCTCTTTTAAACTAACCACCGGATCATCTACATTACGAATTCCAAAAGCGATACTGGCAACATCAAACGTATTATCATCATAGGGCAGATCCATGGCATCAGCTACCTCAAAATCAACAACAAGCTGCTG
>SKWF01000082.1 GCA_007129085.1 Balneolaceae bacterium
CAAGAAGTAATTGTTGAAAGTAAAGACGGTACGGATGAGAAGAAGTATCTGATTTCACTTTCCAAGCATATTCTTGTTCAGGAGAATGATTTTGTTAGAGCCGGACAGGCACTTTCGGATGGAACCATTCCTGCACAGGAGATCTTGAACATTATGGGGCCATACGCTGTACAATCTTATCTGGTTAATGAAATCCAGGAAGTTTATCGACTACAGGGTGTGAAGATAAATGACAAGCACATTGAAGTAATTGTGCGAACCATGATGCAGAAAGTTGAAGTTACCGATCCTGGTGATACAATGTATCTCGAAGGAGATAAAGTTGACCGTTTCGAACTCAACAACAAAAATGATGAACTGATTGGTAAATTTGTTGTAACCAATGTAGGTGGAAGTGACCTGAAATTGGGTCAGACATTAGACCGACGTGACGTTCGTAAGATCAATAATGAACTGATTAAGGCAGATAAAGAAGAGGTTGTTACTCGAGAAGCTGAACCGGCTATTTCGAAACCAATCTTGCTTGGAATTACACGCGCTGCTCTATCAACAGAAAGTTGGTTGTCAGCCGCATCATTCCAGGAAACCACAAAAGTTCTTACACAAGCATCTATCGAGGCGAAAAAAGATATGCTTCGAGGCTTGAAAGAGAATGTGGTTGTTGGACACAAAGTACCAGCTGGTACAGGTCTTGATAAGTACGACGATCTAATTGTTGGTTCCAGAGCGGAATACGACGAAACGGATGAGGAGGTCGAAAAAGTGTTTGAAACACTTGGAGCCGACGATTCGGGTTCCGACAAAGAAGATTAAAACAAAAAAGGCCCTGAAGTTTTCAGGGCCTTTTTTTTTGATAATAATTTTTGCTGAATACTATTTAGACTTCTCAATATTTTCGAGAAGCTGTTCAGCTTCTTTGATTAAATCATCTGCACGTTGTTTGGCATCACTTACTACTTTATCGCTGTCTTGTTTGGCTTGAGAAGTAATTTTCTCTTTCTCATCCTTTAATTTATCGATTAGAGTATTAAGTTCATCCAAATAAGAGCTAAAGCGGTACGAAATAAGGCCACGTGTATTTTTTCCGGTATCGGGTGCAAACAATAATGCTGCAACAGTGCCGGCTGTGATCCCGGTTATAAAGCCTAAAGTAAAACCTTTTCCTGATTTGCTCATGGTTATAAGTAATTTTTTAAGTTGGTAGTATTTGTATTAAAATACTAAAACAACCGTGATCTATAAAAGAAAGTGCACGATTTATTTCATAATTTATACTATATCAACGAACTCCATAAATCAAATCTTATATAATGAAATTTTTTATTGATACAGCTGATCTCAGTGAAATTCAAGAAGCACACGATTTAGGTGTGCTGGATGGTGTAACAACTAATCCAAGCCTTTGCATGAAAATTGGTGTTGAAGACTTCGAAGGGCATATAGCAAAAATATGTGATATCGTTGATGGCGATGTCTCTGCAGAAGTAATCTCTACAGAATATGAAGAGATTGTAGAAGAGGGGAGAAACATTGCTTCAATTGCTGACAATGTGGTTGTGAAGGTTCCACTTATAAAAGATGGAATTAAAGCGATAAAAACATTTAGTGATGAAGGAATTAAAACGAACTGTACGCTCTGTTTTTCACCTACTCAGGCACTATTGGCAGCCAAAGCCGGTGCAACATACATTTCTCCTTTTATTGGTAGGCTTGATGACATCTCAACAGACGGCATGCAGTTAATCGCCGATATCCGTGCGATCTACGACAATTACGGATTTGAAACTGAAATACTGGCTGCAAGCATTCGCCACCCGATGCACTTGCTTGAATCTGCGCGTTTGGGGGCTGACGTTGCGACAATGCCTCTAAAGGTGATAGATCAACTACTGAAGCACCCATTGACAGATATCGGCTTAGAACGCTTTCTCGCTGATTGGGATAAGCTTCAGGAATCGCTGAATCAGTAAAACATTCCAAACCGTCTGACTGCTTACTTTAAAGTCAGACGGTTTTTTATTTCAGCTCTCCTATCAAATTTTCAGCAATTTTTGCTGATGAAAGAACGCCCGGTAATCCTGCTCCTGGATGTGTGCCGGCTCCAACAAAATAGAGATCATCAACATCTTCACTACGGTTATGAGGACGGAACCAAGCTGATTGAGTGAGCAGTGGCTCAACAGAAAAAGCTGACCCTTTATAACTGTTTAAGGTATCCCGAAAATGAAGTGGATCGATGTAGTGCTCCGCCACGATATTTTCCTTTAGATCAGGGAGATAATTCTCTTCAAGGAAATCGAGAATGGCATCTTTGTATTTTGGTCCCATTTCGTTCCAGTCTGTGCCGCTGTCGAGGTGAGGAACAGGGGAGAGCACGTAAAACCCTTCACCACCCTCAGGAGCCATCGACGGGTCGGTGATCGTCGGCATGTGCAGATAGAGCGAGAAGTCATTAGCCAGGTGTTTTTTATGAAATATATCTTCGAGAAGGCCTTTATATCGTTCACCTAAGATAATATTATGATGGGCAAGCCCGGAATCGAGATAGCGTTTTTTAGTACCGAAATATATTACAAATAGCGACATACTATATTTTGTCCGTTCAATTTTTCTATCTGTGTATTTCTTTCGGTGCTTCTTATCAATCAAATTCTTGTAGGTAAACGCCACATCAGAATTGGATACTACAATATCACTTTTATGTACATCACCATTCTTAAGACGTACACCTTCGGCTTGTCCATTTTGAACAAGAATTTCGTCTACTTCGGAGTTCAGATGAATAGTGCCGCCCTGTTCTTCAATAAGTTGTACCATCGCATTAACAATAGCCCCTGTACCACCCATGGCGTAGTGAACTCCCCACTCTCGTTCGAGGTAGTGAATCATAGCGTAGATAGAAGTGGTATCAAACGGATTGCCACCTACTAACAAAGGGTGAAAAGAGAAGCACTGTCTCAGAAAATCATCATCAATGTACTGAGATACATATTTGTATACGGACTTATAAGATTGCAGTTTGATGAGATCCGGAGCTACTTTTAACATGTCTGTGAATTTTAGGAATGGCTTATCTGCCAGCTCCACAAACCCTTTATCAAAAATAGCTTTTGTGGTTTTTAAAAACGCTTCGTATCCAGCTTTATCAGTTGGGTTTCGTTTTTCAATTTCACCCAGCGTAAACTCATGATCATTGTTATAATCGAATGATTCGCCATCCGAGTCAAAAATCCGGTAGAATGGATTGCACGGTACGAATTCTATATAATCTTCTCTTTTTTTGCCGGCAGCAGCGAAAATATCATCGAACATAAATGGAGCCGTGATAACTGTGGGACCACCGTCGAATTTAAATCCATCTATTTCGTATACGTAAGCCCGCCCGCCCGGTTTGTCACGCTTTTCAAAAACTGTTACGTCGTGCCCTTGCGATAATAACCTTGAAGCGGTTGCTAATCCCCCAAAACCACTCCCGATAACGATAATATTCTTTTTCATAGTCAATTTATTGTTGTCAAAGGTATCGTAACCAGATTTGGTAGGTAATCAATCCAACGTTTTGGAAATAATTTAATCAGAGTTCAATTTGTTTTACGAATCCTTCATGACCATGGCGTGATAAATCTCTGCGTGCACGTCTGGCATTGCTTTCACTGCGATATCGCCCGTAGTAGACGCGGTAAACAGTTCGATCTCCAAACTGTACTGCCTCCACTCTCGATCCCCTGATTTCATTGGATGCAGCTTCTGCATCTGATCTATTGTTATAGGAAGCCAATTGGACTGTAAACCGTTCTGTACTGGTGGCACTGGCACGCGTTACCGGCCGGTCTCCCTCTTCAACCAGCTCCATCCGGACTTCTGCTGTACCGGCATTTTTCATATCGATCTCTTCTGCTGCTTTGCGCGAAAGATCGATAATTCTGTTTCCAACATAAGGGCCGCGATCATTAATTCTAACGGTCACGGACTGTCCATTTTCTAAATTAGTGACCTTAACTACAGTGTTGAATGGAAGGCTTCGGTGTGCGGCTGTTAAATCATCCATGTCATACGTTTCGCCATTGGCGGTAAGTTTGCCATGAAAATCAGGCCCGTACCAACTGGCAATTCCTGTATCCAGAACTCTTGTAGATTCTGTACTGCGAATTGTACCGCAAGAGGCCAAGAAAATCATGACGATCACTAATAAAAATAAATGAGAATATCTGTAGTGCATACGCGGTTTCATGGAAGTTATTTTGTTGTTGAGAAATTATAAAAAAATCAGACATCAAACCTGATTGTTGTTAGTTCTATTCGTTTTCGAAAGAGCTTTGATTATCTTCGGTTTGATTTAAAAAATGGAATATAATAGTTGATGACCTACACACTTATAATAATAGCAGTTACTTGTGTGATTTCCCTTGCGGCCCTCTATGTAAATAGTAAAATATTGGATATAGGGATGTTGCGCCCTCACAGAGCTGTGCATGAGCAGAAATGGTACGAGGTCGTTACATCAGGTTTTTTGCACGCAAGTATGGGGCACCTTTTGGTGAACATGTTTGTACTTTTCTTTTTTGGGATTGTACTTGAACAGACGTTGGGCGCGGTTCAATATATAGCTCTCTATCTCTCAGGAATATGTGTATCTGCACTGCCGTCACTTATTAAGCATAAAGACGACCCCAATTATGCTACTCTTGGAGCATCCGGAGGGGTAGAAAGTGTTCTTTTCGGATATATATTTCTATTTCCTACAGATACTATCATCATTATTTTGTTGCCTATACCGATACCCGCGTGGGTTTTTGGCTTAGCATTTCTTGCATACAGTGTTTACGAGAGTAAGAGAGGAGTTGGGAAGGTCAATCATGAGGCACACATAGCCGGAGCTATCTGGGGAGTGCTATATCTACTCCTTTTTGTGCCAAACAGCCTCGATCATATTTTAACAATTTTCGGCTTGTTATAGATCTTTCGGGTTGATGTTAGCCTTTAGAAGATCGAAAATCTTGCATGAATTTGACCAGCGCTTCTACACTTTCCATATCACAGGCGTTGTAAATGCTGGCACGGATTCCACCTACAGAACGATGTCCCTTTAAGTCAACTAAACCTCTTTTTTCAGCCTCTTGTATGAAGATGGGTTCTAAATCTTCATCATACAACCGAAATGTAACATTCATTTTCGAACGTGAATCTTTGTTGACAGCTCCTCTGTAGAAATCATCCCTGTCTATCTCATTGTAAAGTAGATTGGCTTTTTGATCATTATATGCCTGAAAGTATTCCACTCCGCCTTTTTGTTGAATCCATTCGAGAACTAAATTCACCATATAGACGGGAAAAACAGGAGGGGTGTTAAAAATCCCATCTGTATGGGTTTTATAGTTTAAAATAGTTGGAATCGTTTCACTTCGTTGATTTTCAAGAAACGAATCCTTTAGCATCACAACCGTTACGCCGGCAGGTCCAAGGTTTTTCTGGGCACCGGCATAAATCAAACCGAATTTGTCGAGATTAATCGGCCGTGAAAGAAAATCAGAGGATGCATCACAGACAAGAGGTGCATCGGCTACAGGTTCTGTAGAGAACTGAGTTCCAGCTACGGTATTATTACTTGTGTAATGCAGATATGCAGGAGACTTGGAGTGGTTTAAGTCGCTTTGTTTAGGAACAGAAGCATAGCCACTATCTTTGCTGCTAAAAGAAACATGTACATTGCCGAAATTTTTAGCCTCTTTGATAGCCTTCGCAGACCATCGCCCCGTATCAATGTAGTCAGCGGTCCGTTTACGGTTTAAGAAATTGAACGGCACCATCATAAATTGA
>SKWF01000166.1 GCA_007129085.1 Balneolaceae bacterium
CATTATACTCCCGGCTTGATGGATCCGTAACCGTTCCGTGAATACTTTTATGCTGATTTGCCCAGGTAGAAAAACGTTGCAGGCCATCCGGGTTCAGGCTTGGGTCAATCAAAATCACAGAGTTTGCCAGCATCTCATCTATTTCATCTCCCTGTGCAGCGGCAAGATGGTACGCCATCACCATGGAGGCATTCGAACCACTCGGCTCATTTCCGTGAACGCTGTAGCCTAAATTCACGATCACCGGCATTGTGCTGATATCCAAATCCCCCGACTCTTGCGGATCAGCTAACAGGTGATGCTGCTCTTTAATTTGATCCAGATTCTCGTGGTTATCCGGCGAGGTGATCGTCAGCATAACCAGCGGGCGATCTTCGTGCGTGTAAGCATACTCTTTGTAGGTCACACGGTCGGATGCTTCCGCCACCGCGCGCATATAAAAAACCAGCTTATCGTGAGTTATATGCCATTGGCCAACTTCATGACCAACAACTTCGGCCGGAGTTGGAATAGATTCATCATAGGTAACATCATCGGGCAGATAATAATCGAGCGTTACCTGTGCACTTGCCGAAGTGGCAAACAGAAAAGTGAGAAAAAAAACGGACAGTAGACGTAGCTTCATAGTACTTGATTTGATTTAAGAGAGTTAATACAGAGCAATAAACTTTTCGGTGTTACTTAACCTACTTTAGATAAATGAAAAAATCTGTCAATATATTCGTTGAATAAATATAATGACGGAAAAATTCCGACAATCACCGACGGGTATAACTTAGACAATTCCCCCTTAAAATAAGAAACCCTCCCTATTACTCAACAGGGAGGGTTCTTTCGTCATTACTTCTTAATCAGAACCGGAATTCTGCCGCTACATTTGCTTTCATCGGCATATCTGATTTAGGCAGCATATAAACTTTACTGCCCGTTTCTCTTCCTTTGGATGCAAGCCAGTTCATCAAGTCCACATCTTCATCTTTTGGTTCGTCCGTAAAGTGAACGGCATGATTTTCCTCATCATAACGCCCCCAGCGGGTTTCACCTTGAGAGATAAATATGGTTTTGGATTTCCCCATCACCGTGGATTCAACGATTTCTGAGAGATTATTGGAAACTTTATCACTTCCCTTCTCAGAAAACTGCTCCAATGATTTGTACATATCCTTCAGGAAGTACGCCTTTATCTCTTTCCAACCCTCATCTCTCAGCTGCACATCCGTTAGTTCATCCGGATTTGTTGTAATCGCATGCTCGAGCGAGCGGTTGTAGTTATTTATCTTTTTATAAAACGCCAGGTTATCCTCCAGCCCTATGAGTATCAGGGGTTCATTCCTGCTTTTCATCGTTTGGGTAATCTCTTTCTCCAGCTCACGGAAATACTGTTCCGTTACGATTCGCCGATCTTCATCGCCCGATCCGTGGCCAAAGAACATTGCATCTTCACCCTGGGCACCGGTATGGAATTGAAGCTCCTTTTCAGGCGTAACCTCCAGGTATTCATCAACAGAGTTGGGAGCCTCTTGCGGGGTAATATCCATTACCTCATTGCGGGTGCAGTGCAACAGCCGTGCGTTGCTCCGGCTTACCGCCAAAACACTGTACGTTCCATCCATACTGACCATTGGTAGCAGGGGTGTAATCAAAAAGTGGCTGTTTACGTACGTTTTCTCTTCTACAGAGTACGGAACCTGGTAGTACTCAAAGAAATCTTTCGCAATGTATGCTACCAATCCTTTGTCTTGATGCGACCAAAACCGCGGTTGCGACAATAGACCCGTTGCCGGTTTCATTATCTCTTCAGCTTCAGCCTCTTTCATCCCGCGCTTTTTCAATTTATTTACGGCTTTAGCAATCAAATTTTTAAATCGAATGGGGTCCTGTTTTGACTCTTCTCCTTTTTTGTGGGTTGGCAATGTGATGGAAACAAGTGGGTTTCCATTCTTTTCAAGAATTGCATCTACGGTTTTGTCACTTACCATACTTACCTCATGTCAGTCTTAAGGTTACGGTTGAATTATATCTTACTACTATAAATAAAAGTTTGCTAAAATGGTTCCATATTACCTTTTTAAATTTATGAATTTTAAAGACCAAAAATGGATTGGAATTAGAAAGAGTATCGGCCCCGGATTGATTATGGCCGCAGCCGCAATTGGTGTTTCTCACCTTGTTCAATCAACCCGAGCGGGAGCCGAATTTGGGTTTGCTTTGGTGTGGGCGGTACTGTTTGCCAACCTTTTTAAATATCCATTCCTGGAATTTGGGCCGAGGTACGCCATCGCCACCGGTCAAAATATGGTTTATGGATACGCAAAATTAGGCAGGTGGGCCATCTGGCTTTTCACCCTCTTTACAGTCGGCACTATGTTCGCCATTCTTGCCGCCGTTACAGTTGTTACGGCAAGCCTCGCCTCACAACTTACCGGAATTTCGCTGTCTCTGCCTGTATGGAGCACAATTATTCTGGGTCTTTCCATCCTGTTATTGATACGAAACAGCTACTCCATTTTAGATGGTGCCATTAAATTTTTGATGACAATCCTCGCCGTCTCCACAATTGTAGCCGTGGGTGCAGCTCTTTTTCAAGGCGGTCATCATACCGTCGCTGAATTCCCCACTCCCGAAATATGGACAGCCACCGGCATCGCTTTTATTATCGCCCTGATGGGCTGGATGCCCATTCCTATTGACGCATCGGTCTGGCACTCCATGTGGACCCTCGAGCGGTCGAAGCAGACCGGCCACAATCCATCGCTGAAAGAATCGCTCATCGATTTTAATATCGGGTACATCGGCGCGGCACTTTTCGCGCTCTGTTTTCTATTCCTCGGAGCACTGATTATGTACGGTTCGGGAGAATCATTTGCCGAAAGCGGCGCTGCTTTTTCGCAACAACTGATTCAGCTCTACACCCTCACCCTTGGCGATTGGGCCTATACCGTCATTATCATCTGCGCATTTACAACCATGTTTAGCACCACATTTACCGTTGCCGATACCTACCCACGGGTTTGCAACGAAATTATCGCCGTACTAAAAAAGGAGGAGGGAACAGAGCCCCGAAGTAAACGATATCCATGGCTTTTGATTAGTATTAGCCTCAGTTCTTTACTTTTTCTTGTGTTGATGGGCGATCGGTTTCGGTTAATGATCGATCTCGCCACAACCCTTTCGTTTCTTACCGCACCGGTTCTGGCGTTCATCAACTACAAACTGATTTTTCATACCAATATTGATGAAACCCATCAGCCGAAACGGTGGTTACAGTGGCTGGCCATAACAGGGATTGTATTTTTAGCAGGATTTGCGATCTTTTATCTCTACTGGATTATTCCAATCTAACCTAACCCGTTTTGTATGAAGGCTGTTTTTCTCGGATTTTTATTCTGCCTGTTTCCGGCTGCAGATCTTTTTGCGCAGCTCTATTCCAACCAGTACCGGGTACCGGACCAAAATTGGCAGGAGCTGAAATCCGAGAGGTTTCGTGTCATCTATCCGGCGGATTATCACGATGAGGCGGTTCGTACGCTTTCCATCCTTGAGCTGGAATATGACGATATACAGGAGCTGGTTGGGGGAAGTTTGCGAGACTTTCCCATAATTCTGAATCCCGAAAACGACCGATCAAACGGTTTTGTGGCTCCTCTTAATTTTCGTTCGGAGATAGAGATTGCACCGATCATCAGCAAAGCATTGAATCCACGATCGGGAGATTGGCTTGAATCGGTGGTTCCCCATGAGCTCGTTCACGCGCTCCATTTTAGTAACATCAGCACGTTCTCTATTCCCGGACTTATAAGCATTTTTTCGCCCGATGCCGCACGCTCTATTCATGCGGCCGCACCACTGGGACTGCTCGAAGGAATTGCCGTGGAGCATGAAAGCCACAACACCATGCCGGAATCGGGCCGGGGGAATTACCCCTATTTTTACAACCAGTTCAACGCCCTGCTCGGCACCGATAAAGAGTGGTCTATGGGTCAGTTAGTGCATATTTCAACGGCTACAACTCCGTTTAACCGGCACTATATTGGCGGGTATGAATTTGTGAACTGGCTCCAAAACGAGCATGGAGATGACGCCATGCGTCAAGCGATTGAGTGGCATCACAAATACCCGTTTTTAGGATTTGGCCTCGCCCTTCGCCGAACAACCGGTCAGTTTCCGGCCACTCTCTACAAAAATTTTCAAGAGCAACACCGGGCTGATGAGGATCGAAGATTGGAGAATATGGAGCACCGAACCGATGCAAAAGCTACCAAAATTCCATTTTCATCTACCTGTACCCGCACCAGTCGTCCCGTTTGGCTTGATGATGACACCGTTCTATTCTACGGCCGCGCCTGTAACCGGGAGTCCGGTTTTTACACACATTCATTTTCAAGCGGGGAGACCAAACTTTTGCACGAAGTTCTCATCACCGGCGATAACAACTACCACATCTCCCCCGACCGCACCAATCTGCTTTACGCCCGCCACCACGTTGATCCTTTTTACAACAATGTTTTTCGGGCTGATATTCACGAGCTCAACCTCACCACCGGGAAATCGGAACGGCTTACACGAAACAAGCGAGTTACTTCACCTCGTTATCACGGGGATGAAATTTTTGCCCTGCAGACCCGAGGTCAAGAGCGCCATCTTGTAAAAGTTGAGGATGGCGACATTCAGCAAAGCATCCCGATGGCGGAAAATAGCTCCGTCATTGAGTTCGACGTTCATCAAACCGAAAAAAACCGGGCCGCCATATTGGGACGAAAAAATGGCGTGCAGGCTCTATGGTTCGAATCACTCGATGACATTGACACCCTTTTTGCCCGAGACCCCGATATCTTTTTCTCCGGCGGTTCTATTTTTGATCCTGCCTGGCACCCTGATGAACGTCGATTGTTGTTTACCGCCGACCATACCGGCACGATGAATATTTACGAATATGATATGGATCGGGAAGAGGTAACCCGCCTGACTGAGAGTAGATTTAATGCTTATGAAGCCGGTTATTCGTTTGATGGTAATGGCATTAGCTACATCGGACAGGAGAAAAATGAGCAGCATCCTTTTATTCTCTCAACAGAAAATTTTGTTAACAGAACGCTGTCGGACGGCGAGTGGATAGGGGACGATGAGACGCTTGCGTATATGAATCGACCGCTTTTAAACCGGGAAGAGGAGGTAGATAAATCGGGGTGGAATCAAAGCGACTATTCCACCGGGTTGGGATGGCTGAAACCCCGGTTGTGGGTCCCCACTTTTAACAGCCGGGATGCGAGCGGGATTGATGAAATTGGGCTGCGGTTGGAAAGCGGCGATCGGATGAGCCGACATTCGTACGACATGGAAATTACCAATTTTGCCGATCGGTTTTGGTTTGATGGTACCTACCAATATTCCGGATTTTATCCCGGGTTTGAAATTAACGTTTTTGATTCGCCCATTCTTACAACCTTGCGTCCCGAAATTGATGGTGAGCAGGTAGCCATTCCGCTAATCAATCAACAGCGTGGGGCGGCACTTTCTGTTCCCATACCGATTCGGCTGGAGCAAAACAGCCGGTTTTCATCTCTGTTTTTTGAACCGGAGTATATTCTATCGCGACGCACATTTCGGGATCGGCAGGACGCCAGAATTTCCTA
Source organism: Balneolaceae bacterium (assembly GCA_007129085.1). GTDB lineage: Bacteria > Bacteroidota > Rhodothermia > Balneolales > Balneolaceae > SW132. The sequence goes on from SKWF01000166.1 coordinate 5,634, forward strand.
CTCAGATGCAACTACGCTTCATACTGTGGGATTATCTACCACTTTTAATTTCGGGATTCGCCAATTTACCCGCGATGTTCAGCCTAACAGGGGTGTTCGATTGTTTACCCAAACCCGGTATGGACTGAATGATGCCGACTTTACTCTTGAGCTTCCTAATGA
>SKWF01000332.1 GCA_007129085.1 Balneolaceae bacterium
ACGTGCACGATCCGCGTTCCGGTGAGATTGTAACATCCAGCATTGGCTGGTATCATAACGTAGCAAGCCTGCTGCGAAACTGGTACTTCATTCAAACAGCGGCTGCCAACCCCGAAGCACGCGCCATCGATTTTGATGACGATGTAATGGGCGAGCTTATCCGTTTTGTTTCTGCACACGAGGTAGGGCATACGCTGGGACTTCCGCATAATTTTGGGTCAGCCCACGGCACCCCGGTGGATTCTCTGCGATCACCTTCCTACACCGACAACCACGGACCGGCACCATCTATCATGGATTATGCACGGTTTAATTACGTTGCACAGCCGGATGATGGCATTACCAACTTCCTGCCAAGGGTAGGAGAGTACGATAAGTGGTCTGTAAAATGGGGATACACATGGATGGGCCACCTCTCTGAAGAAGAGCAGCGGCAGAAGCTGAATGAATGGATTGTAGAGCGTGCCGATGACCCGCGATATTTTTACGGACGCCAAACGGCTAACCCAATTGATCCCCGCTCACAACGTGAAGCTGTTGGTGATGATGCCATGCGCGCAAGTGAATATGGCCTCGCAAACCTGCAGGTGATTACCGATAACCTGATTGAGTGGATTGAACGCGAAGGGGAAGACTTCTCCCATCTTGATGAACTCTACTCCAACGTGATTGGCCAATGGGCACGATACATGGGACATGTAACGGCATATATTGGCGGTGTTTATGAAGATCATAAAACATTCGACCAGGAAGGCGCTGTTTACACTCCTGTAGAAGCATCAGAGCAGCGACGAGCCATGGAATTCCTGGAGCGTCATGCATTTACAGCACCTACATGGGTTTATAACGATGAGATTTTAAGCCGTATTAACCAGGCTGATTTTGTGGATTCATTCCGGGGACAACAGGTAACCGTACTGAATGATGTTCTTGATCCACAGCGGATTGCACGACTGATTGAGTACGAAAACCGCGCTGAAGGCGTCTACTCTCCATATGCATTTATGGATGATGTACGTAGTGCTATCTGGAGTGAGCTCGACGGAAATGAAGCTATTGGCGTATATCGCAGAAATCTGCAGCGTGCGTATATCGAACAGCTGGAAAGCTTGATGACAGATGAACTTCCATCGGTATCGCCCCAGTTCCGGAGTTTCTTTGGGTGGACGCAGGTAAACGTAAGCCAGTCCGATATTCGGCCAATGGCGCGCGAACAGCTCGAAGAGTTGATGTCTGACATCGAAAGCACGAAAAACAGTGTTTCAGACCGTGCTACTCGTGCACACCTTAACGACAGTGAACGCAGAATTGATGCAATTCTGAATCCGTAATCTACGGATAGTTAATAAATTCAAAAGCCGCACTCTTAACGGGGTGCGGCTTTTTTTTGGCAGGTGAGAGAGGTTATATCGCAGAGAAGCTTTGGGAGAGGTTCATGTCCACTTTTTGGGAAACCTCGGAAATGAATAACAATATTCAAGAAATAAAAAAAAAGTCACGCCGGTATTCGACGTGACTTTTGATAACAACAGTCCGAAATTTATCAGTAACGGGTAGTTGTTGGTGTATGTTCATCAGGGCGCATAACAGCATCGATGATGTGAACAACACCATTGGATGCTTCAAGATCTGCAGAGGTTACAGATGCATCATCAATAGTAACTCCATAGTCGGTAACACCTATAGTCAGCATTGATCCCTGCACTGTTTCTGCATTCATTCCGTCTTCCAGATCATTCGACATCACTTTGCCGGGCACAACATGATAGGTTAACAAGTCAACCAGCATGTCTCTGTTTGCTTCGTCCAACAGGTTTTCCAGTGTGCCTTCGGGCAGTGCGTTAAAGGCGTCATTGGTAGGGGCAAAAACCGTATAAGGTCCGTCACCCTTGAGTGTCTCAATCAATCCGGCAGCTTCAAGTGCCTCGACTAATATAGATAGTTCATCCGTTTCGGAAGCAAGTTCAACGATATCTTTATTATGATCGTGAACTATTTCACTCTTGTTAAATGGTGCCATTGCGAGAATGGCTATTCCTAAAACTGCAAGGAATAGAAACTTTATATTATTGAATAGCATAATAGTTTTATTTAATTGGGGTTAAGGATTCATCGAGTTATTTACCCGTGAATCTTATGGATTAACAGCACGGAGATTCGCTTCATTCCTAACTTTCAGAGGCTTAATGGAGAGTTGGTTTGTATATTAAGGTATTGTGCTTAGAAGACTTAGATAGAATTAGCAACAATCTGTGAACATTAGAATTTAGGAAAGCAAAGCCGAACCGGGGTGAGGTTTCGGTTTGATGGGGAGTTGGAATGGATATATTGGCTCGAAACAGGAATGGTTGATTTAATCTGAAAAGGTGACGACAGGATTTATTCCCAGCCCTTTTCACCAATCAGCGGCACAAATTTAAATTGCTTTAGTTGCTCTTCTTCATATTCATCTTCAGACACTCGTCTTATTCGAGTCATTGTTTGCACTTCTTGATCGCCCACAGGTACAATCAACACACCCCCAATATTGAGTTGTTGAATGAGCTCCTCCGGGACCACCGGCGCACCGGCCGTAACAACAATTCCGTCATACGGTGAATAGGCCGACCAGCCGAGCGTGCCGTCTCCGTACTTTAACCTGGGCCGGTATCCAAGCTCTTGAAGAATTTCGCGAGCTTTATGGTAGAGCGCTTCGTGGCGTTCTACGCTGTAAACATCCGCTCCCATGTGGCATAGAATAGCCGATTGATAACCTGATCCGGTACCGATTTCGAGAATTTTATCTCCCTTTTCAACCTCCAAAAGTTCAGTTTGGGCCGCAACAGTGTAGGGTTGAGAAATTGTCTGCCCGCTGCCGATAGGAAGCGCACTATCTTCGTACGCCCGGTTTTCGAGAGCCGTATCTACAAAAATATGGCGGGGAGTTTCCTGTATCGCTTTGAGAACTCGTTGATCCTTTATCCCTTTCTTACGAATCTGATCGACAAGTTTTTTTCGCCGGCTCGAAAATTTTCGATGTGTTGCTTTTTTATTCACAATTTGTCCCGAAATCATCAGCTAATTGAAATGATTTAGGAACATATTAAAAAGATTACTGCCAATCGAATAACCTTTTAAAATTAACCGGAATAAATCAGCATTGTATTTAACCACAATGCTTGTATTTTCAATCGATCAATGAATTAAATATCTCGTATGATTTCAAAAAAGTGGTTACTGATTGGCTCTGTTGCCATTCTCTCTATTTTAATTGCAGGATGGACTGATATTCTTGCCTGGAGCGATGCCGACGGCGAATCTGCCGTAATGTATGGAACCTGGGTTAGTTTGATTCCTCCACTTGTTGCAATCGGTCTTGCACTGATTACGCGCGAAGTTGTGCTCTCTCTCTTTGCCGGAATTTGGGTTGGTGCGCTGTTTGTCGTCGGGTTCAACCCTATAGACAGTACCGTGGAGTCACTCGATCTGCTGATTGCCGCCCTGGTTAATGCCGATCATATTGCCATCATCGTATTCAGCCTTCTCTTGGGAGGGATGGTTGGCGTGATGTCGCGCGGTGGCGGAACGCAGGGAATTGTTGATGTTCTCGGTAAATTTGCCACAACCCGGAAGAAGGGGCAGCTCTTCTCCTGGTTTTCAGCACTCTTTATCTTTTTTGATGATTATGCCAACACGCTGATTCGTGGAAACGCACTGCGTCCAATGACCGATAGGCTGAATATTTCCCGCGAAAAGCTGGCCTATATTGTTGATTCCACCGCGGCTCCACTTGCAGTAAGTGCCGTTATAACTACCTGGATCGGGTTTGAAATTACACAGATACAAAACTCTCTCTCCAGCCTCGCTGAACAAACCACGGATGCAGCGCTGGCCACACAACTCCAGGCCGGTGCCGATAATGCCTTTATTATATTTCTGCACTCTCTGCCTTACCTCTTTTACCCGATTTTAGCACTCGCTTTTGTGCTGATGACCATTGTAATGAAAAAAGAGTTTGGCCCGATGTTGACGGCCGAACGCCGGGCCTATTCCGGTGGTGGAGTTATTCGGGAAGGGGCCATGCCGGCAACCGACACCAGTCTCGATTCTCTTCAGCCCGAAAAAAATAAACCTAAAAGGTGGTATAACGCTGCTCTGCCGGTAATTTCTGTTATTCTTGTAGCGCTTTGGAGTTTGTACAGTACGGGGTCTGCAGCACTCGAACCCGGTGAGAGTGGAATTACCTCCATCATTGGAAATGCCGATCCGTTTGCGGCACTTCTCTGGGCTTCATTTACTGGTTGTGCAGTTGCGATCGCGCTGGTGGTGTTTCAAAAGATATTAACAGTAAACCAGGCACTGGAGTCATGGGTAGGTGGAATGCAGTCAATGCTCATGGCGGTTGTTATTTTAATCCTGGCGTGGGGCCTCGGCGGGGTGACCCAGGAGGTGGGAACCGGAACTTATCTCGCATCCCTGCTTGAAGATTCCCTGCCGTTGTCGATCCTTCCCGGACTGGTATTTTTTATTGCTGCAGTAACAGCGTTTTCAACCGGTACTTCATGGGGAACCATGGCGATACTTTTCCCCGTGGTAATTCCGCTTGCGGTAGCGATGGGAGCCGGCGTTGGATTTGCCGGAGGTGAGAACTACGGAATTCTGCTCGGCTCAGTCAGTTCTGTGATGGCCGGTGCGGTATTTGGTGATCACTGCTCCCCGATTAGTGATACCACCGTGCTGAGTTCGATGTCATCTGCCTGCGATTTGATTGACCACGTCCGCACCCAGCTGCCGTATGCACTGGTGGTTGCGGTTGTCGCGTTAATTGTCGGAGAAATTCCTGCTGCATTCGATTGGATTCACCCAATATGGGGAATTCTTGTCGGCCTGATTATTCTTTACTTCATTCTCCGCTTTTATGGTGAAGATCCTGAGTCGGAGCCGGTTCTTAAGTAAACTTCAAAATCGTTTTTATTTGTGATTTCCTCGTTTATTCAATCTTTGGAAGAAAAACCCACAGAGAATCTCTTCAATCCTTGGTACGACCCGGACCCTGAACACGATCTGGATAGCCGCGCTCCGAAAATCCGCAGGGATCAACTGGAAAGATATTTGTCTGAGCGACAAGGGAGGGCAAAATATCTATTCATAGCCGAAGCTCTCGGGTACCAGGGTGGCCATTTTACGGGAATCGCCATGACCTCAGAACGGATTCTGCTGGGTCATCAAACCGAAAAATACGGGGTTGAACCCGATCACGTTTTTAAAAAGGCGACTCCACAACGGACCAGCCGTCCCGACTTTATCGAAAAGGGAATGACTGAGCCGACGGCAACCATCATGTGGGGGGCATTGATAGACGAGAGAATAAACCCTTATGATGTGGTACTCTGGAACGCAGTGCCGTGGCATCCGTATAAGCCGGAGAAGGGATTGTTGAGTAATCGTACCCCCACACAAACGGAAATGGAGGCCGGACTGGAGCATTTGCAAAAATTTATTCGTTTATTTGATGACGTAGAACTGATTGCCGTCGGGCGGAAGTGCGAACAAAGCTTGTCGGAATTGGGAAAAAAATATATCGGTGTTCGTCATCCGGCGAATGGTGGTGCCCCAAAGTTCAGAAGGCAACTACGTGCGCTCGTTCAGGATAACTGATGAAAGCAATCCGTATTTAATTCTGTTTCGTAGTAAGTACCAAAATGCAGAAAATCCATTTACTTTACTGATATACTATTTTATCAAGGTTGATAACCCCGCTAATTAAGTTCAGGACTTATGACAAAATTGTTACGATTGCTACCATTTTTACT
>SKWF01000315.1 GCA_007129085.1 Balneolaceae bacterium
ACTATACCGATTTTGAAATGTTTTGGCGGCAATGCTATCAAGCCGGACAAAATGAGAACCGGCCCTTTCTTGCCATTTTCCATGAGCGGTTTTTGAGCCAACATCCCGATGTGGCAAACAGAACATCAAAGCACGTATCAAACCCTGAGAAAGGAAGCACCTGCAAGCGGCTCTACATGTACCTGCGATGGTGCTGCCGCCCCAGCAGCCCTGTTGACCCGGGCATTTGGAGTTTTTTGCCTCCATCAAAGCTGCTTATTCCCTTTGATGTACACGTTGCCCGCCAAGCCCGCAGATATGGGCTTCTTTCCCGTAAATCTGACGACTGGAAAGCAGTAAATGAGCTTACAGAAACATTAAAAGTTCTAAACCCCGAAGACCCCTCACGATACGATTATGCACTGTTTGGAATTGGTGCTCTCGGATACCGGCTACCCAAAAAGTTTCAACTCAACCGGGTCTGATATCATTTACATCGCCCCTAAAATTCTGGAGCTGGAAAACGCTATAAAGCCAATAATACCGCCGAGTAGATTAGTTAACATAGAAAACAGCACAAATCCCAGCACATATGTTGAGAGAATTTTCAGCCAATCCATAAATGTACTCGCCATCAGGTACTCTTTCTGTATCCAGATAACGATACCCGCCACCAGAATTGCCGGAAGCGATGAGTGCATAAATGGATCAGTTAACGGGTATGGTAGAAGAAGCCATGCGGGAATCAGCAATACCAATGAAAAGTTTGCTACGCCCATAGAATAGGTATTCAGAATCAGATTCGCGTAAAAACCATCTGTTTTGTCTCTGTAGAAGAAATAGCCGCAAAGTGCCAGTGCCGGCACAAATATCATCAAAAGAAAAATCGGCAGAAATTGGGTCATTAGCCGAACATTTGTCGCCTCCATCCAGCCGGCCATTTCTTGCAGCTGCTCGTCTCCGTCAAAACCGAGATCCAGTGTTGGCTCTATTGTAAAATCGATAATGAGCGTATTGAGCACGACAATCAAAAATATTCCGATCAGCGAGAGTTTAAACGGGTGCATATAGGGCGACTCTTTTCCGTAAATAACCGGATCCACCACATTTCTCGGGTGGCTGGTGAGCTCTTTTAATGTATCTGTTAACTGTTTATACATGGTTTATGAGTGAAATGGTATTTATGTAGAATCTGTTATGAAATTAAATCACTGACGGAGATAAAATTGAGTATTTATACTGTTATTTTGAAAATTATCTCCCTATATTTCCGAACTGTAACAAATTACAAAACAATCCATATTTATGATCGGAGTAAAAGTAAAAGATAACGAAAGCATTGATCGCGCGATCAACCGCTTTAAGAAGATGGTAACACGTTCCAGAAAACTGAATGAATTCAGAGAACGACAGCAGTATACCAAGCCATCTGAAGAACGACGAGAAGCTTTAAAGAAAAGCATCCGCGAAGAACGACGACGACAACGAGACAACTACTAAGAGAGACCTGAACGAATCTGCGTTATGTATGACGCAGATTTCATCTCTACGTCTGTTTTTTGCGTGATCTTCCCTTTCGGAAGTATCGCATATTCTATACCCATCTTACCGGCTTCACGGATCCGCTGATCCGCATATGGTATTCGGCGGATTTCACCACCCAACCCAACTTCGCCCATAAAGATTGTGCGCCCCTTGGCAGGACTCTCTTTAATGCTTGATTCGAGAGCTGCGATAACGGCCAAATCTGCCGCCGGATCTGATATTTTCAATCCTCCGGCAATATTCAGATAGACATCCTGCCCCGTAAATTTAACACCTCCCCTTTTTTCCAGTACAGCAATCAGCAATGATAACCTGCGCTGATCAAATCCGTTGGCAGTACGCTGTGGTGTGCTATAATTACTTGGGGTTACCAGCGCCTGCACCTCAATTAGAATTGGCCGAGACCCCTCCATTATACAGGTGATGCAGTTTCCACTAATTGAGGAATCCGTACCCGACATAAAAAGTTCTGATGGGTTTAACACTTCATTCAAACCATCAGACTTCATCTCAAACACACCTACTTCCTGCGCCGGCCCGAACCTGTTTTTCACTCCGCGCAAAATCCGGTGCAGCTGCCCCTGATCGCCCTCAAAATGGAGTACGGTGTCAACCATATGCTCAAGCATTTTAGGCCCTGCTATCTCTCCATCTTTTGTTACGTGGCCGATCATCAACGTGGTAATCTGTTCCTTTTTTGAGAGCTGCTGAAGCATTGCCGAGCATTCACGCACCTGCTGTATAGAGCCGGGTAGGCTGGTCAGGTTTGATGTATATGACGTCTGAATAGAATCCACCACCAGCAAATCAGGCTTATGTTTGCGCGCCTGGCGGATGATTTGATCAATATTGGTATTGGGATATACCAGCAAATTGTCCCCCTTCAGGCCAATTCGCGAAGCCCGCTGTTTGATTTGCGATGGCGACTCCTCCCCTGCTACATACAAAATTTTCCAATTCGGCCGGGATTTTGCAAGCTGGAGCATAAGCGTACTTTTTCCAATTCCGGGATCTCCTCCCAGCAAAACAAATGAGCCGTTTACCAAACCGCCTCCCAGCACGCGGTCAAGCTCCTGAAGCCCGGTTTTGCGACGGTCATTATCCTCAATTTCTACATCCGACAACTTAACGGCTTCCGATTGGCCGTCAGAAGAAATATCTACCTTATGCTTTTTCGACTCTTTTTTCTCTTCAACCCGCTCTTCGTAGGTATGCCACTCATTACAGGAGGGGCAAACCCCCAGCCACTTTGGTGATTCATTTCCACAATTTGTGCATTCAAACCGAATCTTCTGTTTTGCCAAAATAGATATGTTTACTCGTCGGAATTAGAATTCTCTTTAATCTCTACCACTTTATGATTTACATACCAAGCCATCGCAATAATACCCAGCCCAATACTGAAATAGTATGTGATAAACCGCCACACAAATACCGCCAGCCCGATGAACGAAGTTCGATCGATCAGTGGGCCTAAAAATATGGCAAAGAGCCCTTCAACACCGCCCGAACCACCCGGAGTTGGAATAATCAGAAATGCCAGGTTCATGGCAAGACTCCTCAATACAAGTAGAATTTCGTGTGCGGGCAACAGGCTTAAAATAACAATTACAGGCAATGCTACCCTGCAGAGCCAGCTCATTGTGGAGAAGAAAAATGCCTTTAAAAAGAACGGCCACGGTTTATCCCGAAGCTCATACGAATAGTCTTCAAGATGCTCAGCCTCCTCATTCATTTTATCCGAAAATTTATTCAGATAAGGCCATTTAAAAATCCACCGGATAATTCTCTTCATCGATGTAGGGTTTACCATCAACCCGTAGGTTAAAAACCCACCGTAGACAAGCAACCCTGTGTAGACCAAAACCATTGTGAGATTCCCAACAAAACCAATTTCCGGTGGCAGCACCGCGTAATAGAATCCGGCCATTAACAGGATAGGTACTGCAAGGGCATACCAGAACTGATCGAGCAGTACACCATATAAAACAATAGCTGATGATTTACCCAGCGCTACATTTTCGCGAGTCATGGCGTAGGTTGCCACCGGTGCCCCGCCAATTGTAGATGGTGTAACCGCAGAGGCAAAATCCCAGGAGAGCATAATGCGAAATGACGCCATCCAGCTGATCTCCTTATCGGCCAGGTAACGGATTTTTGCTGCAGAAAAATAAAGTTTTAAAAACACCACACCGATCGCCAGGAAAATTCCGGGCAGTCGCTTGGGAGCTAAATGGTATAAGACTCCCGGTGTATAGGTCAGGTATATTACAATACCCATACTGATGATACTCAGTGAAATAGATATGATCAGATATTTCGCTGATATCAGACTTTTTGAACCATTAACGCTATTTGGCAGTGAATTTGGCAATAGAAAAGAGTGGGTAGTCTCCCCCGTTTTGATGGACGAAATAATGAATCTCTCAAAATAGAAAGAAAACGCCCTGCTTTTAAAAACAGGGCGTTTTTTTACAGTTAGATACTGTTATCAGGCGATGGTGACATCGTCATTCAAATAAACATCCTGAATGAAGTTTAGGAGTTTTACTCCTTCATCCATCGGCCGTTGAAATGCTTTACGCCCACTAATTAAACCCATACCGCCTGCTCGTTTATTTACAACGGCTGTCTTAACAGCAGCGGAGAAATCATCCTTGCCGGAAGCTCCACCGGAGTTAATAAGTCCTGCACGCCCCATATAGCCATTTGCTACCTGGTAACGTGTAAGGTCGATTGGATGATCTGTTGCAAGCTCATCATAAATACGCTCATCCAACTTTCCGTAAGAAGAGTCGCCTGTATTAAGTGCTTTGTAACCACCATTAATATCAGGCAGTTTCTGCTTCACAATATCCGCACCAAGTGTCACTCCTAAGTGATTTGCCTGGCCTGTCAGGTCAGCAGCGGTGTGATAATCCTTTCCATCAACCTTAAACGCGGAGTTTCTGGTATAGCACCACAATACCGTTGCCATTCCAAGCTCGTGTGCATACTCAAATGCTCGTGCAACTTCCACGATCTGTCGGTTTGATTCCTCTGATCCAAAATAGATGGTTGCCCCAACAGCAGCGGCTCCCATGTCGTACGCTTTATCAATAGAACCAAACATAATTTGGTCGTACGAGTTGGGATATGTCATCGACTCGTTATGATTGATTTTTACCAGGAAAGGAATTTTATGCGCATACTTTCGAGAAACTGAAGCCAGCACACCAAACGTAGAAGCAACAGCGTTACAACCTCCTTCAATGGCTAATTTTACAATATTTTCAGGATCGAAGTAGGCCGGATTTTTTGCGAATGATGCACCGCCGCTATGCTCAATTCCCTGGTCTACAGGAAGAATGGATAGATACCCGGTGCCGGCAAGGCGTCCGTGGTTGTGAATTCGTTGTAAATTTTGCAGTACTCGGTTATTTCTGTCAGAGTGGTACCACACATCATCTACATGATTTCCCGAAGGAATATGCAGATCGTTTTTTGGAATTGTTTTACAGACGTGATTTAAAAGCGAATCGGCATCTTTCCCTAAAAGTTCTTCGATACCTGTGATTGCAAGTGCCATTGTATGTACTCCCGTTCAATTAATTAACAATTTTTTGTAAGCATTATAATATACGTTTTCGAACAGCAAATGGCTATTCGCAGGCCCGGTTCTCTCACAAAACCGACAATTGGGAATTGGAAGCCCTTTTCCACCCTGAATGGAATGGAAATTTCCCTTATTTTCTAACCCAATCAATTTAATACCTTATGAAGATCAAAAATATTTCTCTACCTGAAGCGCCTTTGTTCCTTGCACCAATGGAGGACGTTACTGATTCTCCCTTTCGGCAAATTTGTAAAAAGAAAGGGGCCAATGTTGTATACACAGAGTTCATCAGCTCCGAGGCGATGATCCGTGATTCGGACATTGCACAACATAAAATGTTTTACGAAGAGATTGAACGCCCGTTCGGCATTCAAATTTTTGGCGGTCGCGAAGAGGCGATGGAGGGCGGCACAAAAGTTGCCAAAGCCAACAACCCCGACCTTATCGATATTAATTTCGGCTGCCCGGTTTATAAAATCGTAAAAAAAGGTGCCGGAGCCGGATGTCTGAAAGATTTAGCCATGATGGAGCGCATGGCCGGAACCGTTGTTGATGCTGCCGGAGACACACCCGTTACGGTTAAAACCCGCCTCGGCTGGGATGATGACACCATCAGAATTCAAGAAGTAGCCT
>SKWF01000094.1 GCA_007129085.1 Balneolaceae bacterium
GCACTACCGGCCTGATCGATGAATACGCTGGTTTGAGCGTTAGAACTTTGTGGAATAACCATCAGACCGACGATTATGAATAGCAGTGATGGGAGAAATATGTGAAAAGTTTTCATCAATCTACCTGCACTCTGCCACTTGGATCGGTTATGGTGTACGATGAGAGGTCTGTAAGCCCATCAAACCCTCGGCCGGAAATACTGTCGGACGGGGTGATGATCGTCACAAAGTCGGGGGAGCTGATGCGGTCTGAATCTTGCGACCATTTTAGATATTCGGAGTAGAGTTGGCGTTCGGTTACGGTTTGAACGCGTACGGAATCGTAAAGTTCGAACTCCCGTTTTTCGTCGAAATAGATGGCTCGTTTACTCCAGGCTTCTGTCTCAACTGCTCCGGTTGTATCGAATAGCTGCACGTAAACGGGCCCGTCAATATTGGTCTGCTTACGATCTTCGGATTGGTAGCTGATGGCGTAGCTGCCATCAATTAATATTTTTTTTCGGCCATCTTTCATGAGCGACATCTCCACATCCCAACTCTCTGTTGTTGATATGAGAGAGTCGTTAAGTTCAGCTTCGATTTGGCGGGTATCGTGGTCAGAAAGTTCTGAACATGCTGCAACTGTGAATAGCAGAATCAGTGCGGGAATGGGCGATTTAAAGAGTGCCAAAATACCGGTCGCCTGCGTCGCCGAGTCCCGGTACGATGAACGCCTGATCGTTGAGTTTTTCATCAATGGCCGCAGTAATAATCGAAACATCGGGATATTTTTCTGTTATTCGTTTTAGGCCTTCAGGTGCGCATATCAGCGAAATAAAGCGGATGTTTTGTGCACCCTGTTTTTTCAAAAAGCCGATTGCATCATCCGCACTTCCACCGGTGGCAAGCATGGGATCAACCAAAAGTACTTGTCCCTCGGCCACACCATCGGGGAGGTTGGAATAGTAGTCAACGGGTTCGTGCGTAGTTTCGTCTCTGTACATCCCCAGGTGGCCTACTTTTGCATCGGGAATAAATTCGATGATAGCATCAACCAAACTTAAACCCGCTCGTAAAATGGGTACCACAATGACTTCCGTATCTATCGCGTACCCTTTTGTTTCGGTTATGGGCGTGTTGATGGAGTGTTCGCGCAATGGCAGCTCCTTAAGGGCGGAATAGGCCAGGATATTTGCAATCCGGGCCATCGCCTTGCGAAATCCAACAATATCGGTGGATTGATCTCTCAAGATAGAGAGATCTCTGGCCACAACGGGATGTTCAAGTACGGAAACGTTTTTAAAAGTACTCATGATCTTTCCGAATTAAACTTCAGTGTCTTCGAAATAATTTTTGGTTATACGTACGATAACTCCTGATAGAGCAAACAAGGCAATGATGTTGAAAAACGCCATCAAGCCGAGCATTACGTCACCAAATGCCCATATGGTAGTGAGTGCGGTAATTGCCCCCACAAAATGCATACCTACAAATGCGAGCCGGTACCAGAATATCGACTTAAATCCGAAGAGATATTGTGCGGCTCTGTCACCGTAGTAACTCCAACTAATAGATGTGGAAATTCCGAACAGGATTACGCTGATGGTAACCAGCAATCCACCTCCTGCGCCAAGTGGTGAAAGGCCAATTTCGAATGCTCGCGCTGTTAATGGAGCTCCGGTTTCAACAACGCCTCCATAAATTCTATCTAATATTTGGCCGTCTTCCGAGAATGCCACAGGAGCAGTTCCGGCGCCTTCAATGCGGCCGGTGAAATATTCAGTTTCGGCCCGATCAACGTACATTGTATCAACAACAGCAGAGTATCGTTGCATTTCGCCATTTACCGGCACACCGTTTTCAAAAAACAGTACGTTTTGCTGTTCAGGGTCCTCGGTTTCGTGGATTACATATTCTATGGCTCCATCAGATGGATTAACAGACGCGGAGTGGTGCATATCCCAGGCACCGGTTGATACAATAACCAACCCGGTAATGGAGCAGACAATTAGCGTATCAATAAATGGTTCGAGTAGTGCAACTACACCTTCTCGAACGGGTTGATCCGTTTTTGCCGCTGAGTGGGCGATGGGGGCAGAACCCTGTCCCGCCTCGTTAGAGAAAATTCCCCGCTGAACTCCATAGCTAAGTGTTAGAATTAGCGTACCTGAACCAACACCCAATACACCCGCTTGTGGGTTGAACGCATTAGTTAGGATAGTCCAGAATGCCGGAATTACCATTTGGTAATTCATTAACAAAATCAGCAGACCGGCTAATACATAAATGGTGGCCATAAATGGAACCAGTCTTGCCGTCACGTATCCAATTCGTTTAATCCCTCCAAGAATAACAGCTCCTACAAGTCCGGCAGTAATGAACCCGGTAAGTGCACGTGGCATTTCAAAGTCACTTGCCATTACGTCGGCAACAGTGTTCGCCTGGACAGCATTTCCGGTTAAGAATGCACAAATAGCAGCTGCAACTGAAAATGCTACGGCAAGCCACTTCCAGTTTTTGCCGAGGCCTTTTTCGATATAATACATCGGCCCACCGGAAACAGAGCCATCTTTGTTCGTTATTCTATACTCTTGCGCAAGGGTTACCTCTGTAAATTTAATAGCCATACCCAGAACAGCTGTTACCCACATCCAGAAAATCGCTCCGGGACCCCCAATATGAATGGCGAGGGCAACACCGGCAATGTTACCAATACCAACAGTTGCAGAAAGTGCTGTACTTAATGCCTGAAAATGGTTGATATCCCCTTCATCGTCAGGATCGTCATATTTACCCGATACTACTTTTAATCCGTGGCTAAATTGGGTGATTTGAATAAAACTGAGCCGAACCGTTATAAATATTCCAAAAGAGAGAAGAAGAAGCACCATTAATGGCATCGCTTCCGGAGTATTCCAAACAATATCTAAAAGCCAATCAATAACATCTGCAAATATATCCATGGAGAGGGAGTAAGCTTGTTGCGATTTTCGTAAGCACGAAGGTATAAATAATTCGTGTTTATTTTTAGTAAAAAAATGATATTGAAATGAACGATTTCTGTAAAATATTTTTTAGAACTCTTAGTGCAACAGTTCATTACAGAATTTTGCGCCTATTAGTAATGATCACAAAAACTATAAAAAGCATAACTATTATGACTAAGGCAGACATTGTTGACATCATTTCCTCTTCAACGGGTTTAACAAAAGTAGAGACTGAGGCCGTTGTGAAGGGCTTTATGGATACCGTAATAGACGCCATGAAACGTGGAGAAAATATTGAACTACGCGGATTCGGCAGTTTTAAAGTGGTAAAAAGAGCACAAAGAGTGGCACGAAATCCTAAAACAAATGAGGAAGTTATTGTGCCTGAGCAGTATGTACCCATGCTAAAGGTCTCGAAAGATTTTAAAGAGCAGGTTAATGAGTCTATGCAATAAGAGGGAAAACAGGCTCAAATATTCCTGAATAGTTGTTACACGTTATAAAATAGGGGTGTAACAATTTTACTTTTAAAATTTAATTGTTTGGGTTGAGGCCGTATTTTGCTTGTCTGATGCAACCATCTTACAAGTATTTTACGATGAAAATTGAATACATACTTCCACTTTTAATTCTGTTCTTACTTACGTTTTGTTCTCCGCTGCCGGATACTACCCACTATGAAATAGAGGGTTTGGTTTCCATTGAGGCAGAAACTGCTGGAGAAAATGATGAATGGAGTGTAAAGCACTCTTTTAATAGTACAGGACTTATTTCAGCTGGGGTAGATGATCAAACCACAGCTGATTTTGAATTCTATATTTCTAAACCCGGAAACTACAGTCTCTGGGTACTGGCATGGAAATATAGTGACGACGATAGAGATAATTTCTTGCCGGTGGAGCTGTTTGATGGCGATTACTCTTCAATAGAGCAGATAAATCTACAGCTTCCAAATATTCATCTGCCGAGATGGGAAAATAGTATCCATGAACACGGTGGTGAGGCAACACTACACTTTTCCGAGCCGGGTATATATACACTCCGAATTAACTCCGCCGGGAAAGAAGGACTTCGGTTTGATAAAATACATCTTACCCACGAAAATAGCCGTCAACCGGAGGGGTTGGGATATCCCGAATCGGTGAATCCCAATATGGATCCCGTAGATATCAAGCGAGAACTGCCACGCAGAATACCACCGTCAAGGTCGTTTGGGTTGATGTTTGGTGGAGAGGATGATGTGGAGTTTTTAGCAATAAATGAGTGGCTGCAAAATCATTCGCTATCTCCTGATGCATTTTTATTGAAGAACTCTGTACCTGTTACAGAATTGAGAGAGATCAATCCTAAAGTGAGTTTTGGATTGGATATTTCGGGACAGAACCTCCCGCGTGAAACTGCTGAAGAGTTTCTAGAGTCCGGAGGTGATTATCTGACGTTTTTTGAAGAAACGGATATTAATAAAATTGAGGAGTTCTACGCTTTAACTCAAAATCATAACTCTGTAGAGAATGGTAGGGGATCATTTATTTCGGGTGTTCATCACACCAACGATACCGATTTTCAACGATTCCCGTCCAATCACCTTTCACCAAACCATGTTCCACTGATTTCTGATGAAGGGGACGGATCACTCTCTCCTATGGAGGTATTGGAAAACCAAATCAGGCGGATGGCAGATTCGCGATTGTCCGTTTACGAACTCCCTTATCTGTCGCAAGAGATGCCCGATTTTCGAGATATGGATGAGTCTGAACGTGAAGAGGCATTCATGAGATGGTTCCAATTTGCAGTCTTTAACCCGGTAATGCCGGCCATACAGCTTTCTAATACGCCTTTGCTGGATAATCCCTCCGATAAACTTTTAGAGAATTTTAAACGGTATGCCGAGCTGAGAAATGAACTGTTTCCTTTTATATATACATTTGCCCACTATAATCGGCAGACCGGAGTGAAAATAGTTGAAGGGGATGGGCGGCGTTTTAATCAGTTTACGTTTGGCGAATCAATTCTTGTAGCCCCAATGTATGAACTCGGTATGGACGAGAGGTCTATATATTTTCCCGAGGGAACCTGGTATGATTATTACAGTGGTAGAGCGTATCAAGGGGGGAGATCGTGGTTTTATGAAGGCACGGATGATCGGATTCCTCTTTTTGTAAAGGCGGGGTCGGTGATTCCATATCGGCAGGCGGCACAATCACTCAAAGCAGGTACTAATGATACACTCTGGGTTGAAATTTACACGGGTGGGGCCGGTACATTTCGGCTGACGGAAGATGACCAGGTAAGTGAAAATTATCTGCGGGGAATTGCCGCCCGGACGATGTTTCGGTACAATGAAGTTCAGGAGCGAAAAATATTTACGATTGGCGCTGTACAGAACTCTTATGCAGGAATGGAAAACAGCCGAAGCTATAGACTTGAATTTTTGAACGTCGATGAAAAACCGGATGAAGTATTTTTAAATGATCAAGAGCTTCCGGAAAGCCGTTCATCTGAAGTGAAAGGGTGGAAATATGATGAAGAGAAGCGGTTGATCAATCTTCATCTCCCCAATTTAAACCGCCACGAAAAAGCGGATATCGAGATTTATTGATATAAAAAATCCCTTCAAGCATAGCTTAAAGGGATTTTGGAAAGCGGGACAAATTTAAAAATCTATTCCAATAGAGAAGTAGTGGATTGCTGAGCTTCCGAAACCTGACCGTGTATAAGGCCAGCCTACATCATATCGAAATGGGAGTCCCAGAAGTATGGTTCTAAGCCCAAA
>SKWF01000128.1 GCA_007129085.1 Balneolaceae bacterium
CATAAAGTGGTGCGTTATTTCCAAACGTATTAATACCACGTATTCGAACGTCTGGTGATTCACCCGGCTGACCGGAAGATGAAACGGATACACCTGAAACCCGACCTTGAAGGCCTCGAGTTACAAGATCACCGGAAGTTGATTGCTTTGAAAATTCGTCCATATCCACTGAAGCAATTGATCCGGTCATATCTCTTCGCTGCTGTGTACTATAACCAACAACAACCAGCTCTTCACCACTAATTACACTTCCTGTCATAGTAACGGCTAATTCTGCTCGCCCATCAATTGGGACCTCTACCGTTTCATAACCTATATATGTAAATCGCAATGTTGCATCAGGGTCATCAACTGTAATTGCGAAATTACCCTGCATATCGGTTGTTGTACCTCTTTCGGTTCCAACTACCAACACATTTACGCCGGGTAAACTTTCACCAGATACTTCATCTGTTACGGTTCCCGATACTTCATGCTGATCTTGAGCATGTGCTTGATCCAAATTAAACCCGATCATCAGAACTACTGCTAATACAGCAGTCATAATTGATTTCTGAATAAGAGGGAGAGCGAATCGTATCTTTCCATTTTTATTCGATTCAAAAAATGGAGACTTACAAAAGCGTAGCCTGTTTCCTTTCATATCACCTGTTTTTAGTTAAATGTGTTTGAGCACCATCCGTAAGCGTTAGCCCGGATTTTTTCATTAAACATCAATACAAATCCAGCCTCAAGGCAACCAATCACTTAAACTAAAAGGACAAGCAACATTAAGCACCGAAATGAATACCGTAGTTTAACTACAAATCATTATATGAAAGCCCTTCCAAAAAACAAATTTGAGCAACCTGTTACAGATTCGTGATAATTCGGGAAATAAAAAGTCACAGATTTTCATTTTTTTCCGTAAAAATAAAAGTGAGGTTGGAAGCGCTTTTTTGGCTTACTGATACGTAATATAAAGCGTAATTATGAAACCGTTCCCACTGCTCAATAACGCCTCCCAAGCTTTTGTTTCACGCTTTTTGTTTACTCTAAATCAACTTTAGTAGAAAAAATAATTTCTTCTAAATTGAGATTTTTTGAGCGCGTTTTGCTAATAATGAGAGCCGTACTATTCAAAATTGAATCACTATTTCCTTCTATTATTGATAGCACTTAAATCAGTAGAAATAAGAATATATTTTAAGTCTTTTTACAAGCCGATTTTCACCGAAAACTTTTCTGCTGCTCAACACCTAATCAACACTCGGTTGTATAACTATTTTCCCTCTACTTTTACGATAGTGATATCTGTTAATTCAACATAATCTCAAATTAACCGGGTTCATTTATTTCTCTCGATGTATTGTCTGCATCAATTTTCTTTTTGCCACGGGAAAAATGGTTTGATCGAACGAAAAATCGAGGCGGGTATCAAACAAAAACGTGGCGGGATTAGGAAGCTCTTTCTCATCCCGCAATAAATCTAACTTGATAGAGCCGGGCGACAGCTTAGCTTCTCCCTGTTCCAGGTCTTTTAAAAACCGTGTTTTTAACGCACGGTACTTATCCTCGGAACTTTTAAATATTGACACCTCAAATCGAAACAGGTTCAGTTTTCGGTTTTTGTTATCAGGCAGGAAAAAATACCCTTCATCCATATAGTTAGGTACTATCCCAACATGCTCAACCGACAGATCCTCCTCCACATATTTGAAAATGGATACTCCCTCATCTATCACCGATTTAATAATTGGAAGAGCCCACTCAATCAATCCCTCTACCGCAGATAGATCCGTACCGTCCACAAATACTACTTCATGTTCAATAGTTTGGTTCACCCAATCTATTTTACTGATTCGTTTTGGAAACTTATTCCTGAGATCGGTCAGGCGCTCCACAATCTCACGTAATGTTTTATAGATCTGTACCAGATCACTCAAATGAGGATAGATTTTATAATATTGAAACTCCGAAGAAATCTTCTTCAACTCAGCCAGAATCAGATATTTCCGCTTTTCCGCATCATCTTGTACGCGTGTAAAAAGGTCAATCGATAATCGAGATTTCGCTTTCATATAAACCTCCGAAAACAGTGTAAGATAGGGTTTGTAATGGGGTTTCGTTTATAACGCTACTCAAACAGAACCATTTTATCAACTATCGCACAAATTTTGATAACTATTTTCAACTTTAAATTGCACCTGCTTTAGTGGAAAAAGCACTCTCTCCTTTGAACTGAATTCACTATATTTACGTTAATAACTCAAGATCAAAACACCGCTAATTTTTTAAAAAAGCGCTTTTATGGATACTCAACAACAGATGGATAAATTTCAGGAACGGATTGATAACGGTGAAACCATCGAACCGAAAGACTGGATGCCGGAACGGTACAAAAAACAGTTGATTCGAATGATGAGCCAGCACGCCCATTCCGAAATTGTGGGAATGCTGCCTGAAGGAAATTGGATAACACGGGCCCCCTCTTTAAAGCGTAAAATGGTACTGCTTGCAAAAGTACAGGATGAAGCCGGTCACGGACTCTATCTATATAGCGGCACAGAAACTCTTGGTGTTAAACGACAGGATTTAATAGAAGAATATATTTATGGAAATGCCAAGTACTCCAGCATCTTCAACTATCCAACACTGTCCTATGCCGATATTTGTGTAATAGGCTGGCTGGTTGATGGCGCGGCAATCGTAAATCAAACCATGCTCGCAAAATCCTCATATGGGCCATACGCCCGGGCAAACCTCAGAATTTGTAAAGAGGAGAGCTTCCATAAAAAGCAGGGGTATGAAATGCTGGCAAAAATGGCCGACGGCACAAAGGAACAGCAAAAAATGGCACAAGACGCCGTTAACAGATGGTGGTGGCCTACATTAATGATGTTCGGCCCTCACGATACCGACTCCCCAAACAGCGCCGAATTGATTAAATGGGGAGTAAAAACCAAAACCAATGATGAGCTGCGACAAAGTTATGTAGATCGCATGGTGATGGAAGCTGAAGCAATAGGAATTGAACTGCCCGATCCCGATCTTGAATATAACGAAGAAGAGGGACACTGGGATTTTGGCGATATCCCCTGGGATGAGTTCTGGAGCGTTGTTAAAGGAGACGGACCGATGAATCGAGAACGTATAAAATCTCGTAAAAAAGCATATGAAGAGGGTGAATGGGTTCGAGAAGCAGCCATGGAATACGCGCGTAAAAAGAGCTTAAAAGAAGAGAAAGCTTCGTAGCATCTAGACATTCATTTTAGTCCGACTACGAATTTCAAAACTCAACATCTGTTTATTAAAAACTGAAATTATCTATGAGTAATAATTCAACCAATACCGAGTGGCCTTTATGGGAAGTCTTTTACCAACCCAAAGACGGCAAACCGTTTGAACATGCAGGCAATGTCCATGCACCGGATGCCGAAATGGCGCTGCAAAATGCACGAGACACATATGCCCGCAGAAATGAAGGAATTAGCATTTGGGTTGTGCCATCCGATCAAATTACCGCCTCCTCCCCTGAGGATAGAGGGCCATTTTTTGATCCGGCCAATGATAAACCGTACCGGCATCCACAGTTTTACAGTGTTCCACGAGCGGTTAAGAAACGAAAATAAAAATAGTCGTGAGTCCGGAGTCTTGAGTTATTAGAATCTCAAGACTCAAGACTCAAGACTCAAGACCAATATAATGAGTACATTCGACACCATACCACAAACTAAACAGGAAGCGCTGGTTGAAACACTTTTACGACTGGCTGATGATCGCCTGATCCATGGCCATCGCCTTTCGGAATGGGCCGGACACGGACCCGAGCTGGAAGAGGATCTTGCCCTCGCCAATGTAGCACTCGATATGATTGGGCATGCGGCCTCACTTTACAGTTATGCCGCAGAATTGGAAGGCAAAGAGGATGAAGATCACTACGCCTATTTCAGAGATGATATTGACTTTAAAAACATAGCGATGGTTGAACTGCCAAAAGGTGATTTTGGGTTTACTATTGCGCGTCAGTTTCTCTTTAGTGCATTCAGTTATTTTCTCTACCAAAAATTAATCGACACTGTTGAGGACGAGCAGTTTAACGGCATGCTGCAAAAGCATTTTAAAGAGATTAAATATCACTTGCGTCACAGCCGAGAGTGGGTACTACGGTTAGGTGATGGCACGGAGGAGAGCCATCGTAGAATCCAGGATGCATTTGATGAAATTTGGATGTATACAGGAGAGCTTTTCGACCTGGATGATGCAGACCGGGAAGCAATTAAACAGAACGTTTTTGTTGATGTAACCGAATTCAAAGGTGAGTGGAAAGAGTTGGTAAACTCAACACTTGAAGAGGCAACGTTAACAGTGCCGGATTACGATCAGTATATGTTCTCCGGGTCGCGGCAGGGACGCCATACAGAACACCTGGGCCACCTCTTGGCACAAATGCAGTTTTTGCGCCGCTCGTACCCTGATGCGGAATGGAAGTAATAGATGTGAGTATTGAGTATTAGGTAGCAGGTACCGGGTAATTTACTCAATGCTTTTTATCAGATTATATAGCATTTTTTGAATCTCAACTATCAACTCATTTAGCAGGTCAAATTCGTCATCTTGTAAATATCCCAGTTTCTTTGAAATAATTATTTGAGTCTCAAGTTCAAAGGCTGAGCCATATGAAATATTCAGGAAGTGTTTGAACTCTTTTTTACCTGATCGGCCGGCTCCTTCTGCAATATTTGAACTAATTGATATTACACTGCGACGTATTTGTGAAGTAATCCCATAAATTTCATTCTTCGGAAAACTTCTTGTTTTCTTATAAACACTTGTTGCGAGATTTACTGATTTATTCCAAACTCGTAGTTCTTTGTAGTTATGCATATGTATTTAGTATTTAATTAAGGTTCTATTATTATGAACCTCAATTATCGAATTCCTGACAGTAATTTCTAATTATTCTACTTAATACATGATACCTGATACTCAATACTCACTATCAAAGCAAAAGATCTGGTCATGGCTCGAAGAGGTCATCGACCCGGAAATTCCTGTGTTAAATGTGGTTGAAATGGGGATTGTGAGAGATGTTCGGTTCGAGGGAGATGAAGTGGTCGTGAAGATCACCCCTACCTATTCCGGTTGCCCTGCGATGAATGCTATTGAGATGGAGATCGATAAAAAACTCCGAGAAAAAGGTATCGAAAAGTTTAAGGTGAAAACCGATTTTAAAGAGAGCTGGACAACCGACTGGATGACCGATCATGCCAAAGTAAAACTCAAAGAGTATGGCATCGCACCACCAACCGAAACTGACAGCAGCGATGATTTCCTGACCAACCTTAAAGGGCCACAGAAAATCATCCCCTGCCCTTTCTGTGATTCCATGGATACCAAACTCCAAAGCGAATTTGGATCCACAGCATGTAAGTCACTCTACTACTGTGAAGGGTGTAATCAGCCGTTTGAGCATTTTAAATGTATTTAGATCAAGTAATGCCGTGAAGATTAACCGGTGGTTCTTTTAAATGTTAATTGTTACTAAATAATTGGATAATTCATGTCTCTGATACTTGTACAAAAAGAGAACCAAATTCTCACTATCACCCTCAACCGGCCTGACAAGTACAACAGCTTCACAGAGCCGATGGCACTCGAACTTCAAAATGCTCTCAAGGAGGCAGAATCAGATGATTTACGATGTGTCATTTTAAAAGCCAACGG
>SKWF01000096.1 GCA_007129085.1 Balneolaceae bacterium
GCCGGCACGCAGTTGGGCTGCCACGATGGAATTGATATCTATTTTGGAACCTTTGCAAAATCTGTTGCATTGATTGGTGCATTTGTTGCCACCGAACCGAAAGTGATTGAGTTTTTAAAAGCGAATACCAGAAGCCAAATTTTTGCTAAATCCCTGCCGCTGCCGTTGGTAGTTTCAGCCCGGAAACGGCTCCAGCTTATCAAGGAGCACCCGGAATGGCGGGAGAAACTGTGGGATAACGCCCGTAAACTGCGGGAAGGCCTTCGCGATATCGGCTATAACGTGCTGCCATCAGAAAGCCCGGTTACCCCGGTATTAACGGAGGGAAGTACCGAGCTCTGCACAACCATCATGCGTGAACTCCGCGAAGAGTATGGAGTGTTTGTCAGCGGAGTTGCCTATCCGGTGGTGCCCAAAGGAATGGTGTTGATCCGGTTGATCCCCACCGCCGGTCATACGGATGAACACATCCAAAAAACACTGAACGCATTTGAAGCGATTAAACCGATTGTGTTTGAGCAGGCAAAAGAGAAATTGTCTGCATAGTGTGGTCCTGAGATAAAAGACCGGTTGGTAGCCGAAAGAATATTTTTACATCCCTTAAGTTGCGGGAAATCCGCGCTTTTATGATGTTAGTGCACGTAATCTATCAACCAATCCAATACTTATGCGAGCAACGTTTCTATCTCTACTGTTTCTAATTGCAGGAGTCTATCCGGCACAGACTATTGAGGCCCAAAGCGGACTCGATACATTGTCATTGCAATCCATTTTTCACGAGCCGGTGATTCCGGGAGTTCGCCCCTCCCTCCACTCCTTTTCGGGTGATCAGGAATCAATCCTCTTTTCCTGGAACGACAGCTCCTATTACGAAACCGGTATTTATACAATAGGCCTCGATGGTGAAGGACTTGAATCGGTAGAAGATGCAGAAAGAGTAACACACTCTCCGGACAATCGCCGTATTGCATATACAAAAGATGGAGATATCTACACTGCTCGGGCCGATGGAAGTGGCGAACGTAAAATTGTAGCATCCAAAGAGAATGACTCTAACCCCACGTGGTCGCCAAACAGCAGAAAAATTGCCTTTCAGCGAGCGGGGGATGTTTGGGTAACCAATGTATCTACACCGGAATTGGTGCAGGTAACTCAAAAAGGTGAAGATGACCCCAACTTCTCTATCGATTCGTGGGCGGGTAATAATAAACTGGTTGTGCGACAGACCGATTTTTCTGATGCGCGCACCATCTACTTTCCGGAGTACGAAGGAAAATTTGTGGAGCCGGGCGGATCACCTCGTGGAATTCCGTCTGTATCTATCTTTACTGCGCATCTGGACGGTAGTGAGATGGATACGCTGAAAACGGGAGTTCACCGTTCATCAACCGGAGCCTCCCACTCGGGAAGGTATGTTGCCGTTGATTATGCCGATGCCGCGCTGAAGGATCGCAAAATTATTCTGCACGATTTGAATAGTGGCAGCGAGCAGATAGTGTTTGAAGACTCAACAGATGGCTGGCTGCACGGTTACTCCATTGAGTTTTCGCCCAGGGCGAACCGCATGATGTTTACGTCTGAGCAAACAGGCTGGAATCATATCTACACGGTGGAGCTTGCCACCGGCGAGGTCACTCAGCACACTTCCGGAGATTATGAAATTACCTGGGCCTCATGGCTTGATGATGATAAAATTGCATATGCAAATAATGAGAGTGATTACGGGTCTCGTCACCTGTTTCTCTATGACGTAAGTGATGGCACAACCGAACAGCTCACCGATCGCGAAGCGTACAGGTATCAATTTTCACTGACCCCCGATCGGTCAAAAGTGGTTTATGCGAAGACCTATTTCAACGAGCCGTATGATCTGTTTGTGATGAACTTGGAAAATCCGGACGGAGAGCGTCAAATCACACAGTCTGTACCGGATCGATTTTACGAGATAGATTGGCAGAAGGAAGAGTACGTGAGGTTTACCGGGCGAGATGGGGAGACAGATCTCTCGATGTCGGTGCTTTACCCTGAGGGGTATGATGAAAATGAGACCTATCCTGTGGTGGTATTTGCCCACGGTGCGGGATCGCTGCAAAATGTGTATAAAGGCTGGTCGAACAATTACTGGCGCGAGTATATGTTCCACCAGTATCTGACCCAACGAGACTACATCGTCGTTGAAGTGGATTTTCGCCACAGTACCGGTTACGGCCGAGATTTTCGGGAGGATGTGACCAACTGGATGGGTAAGTACGAAACAATAGATATTGTAGACGGTCTCGATTGGCTGCAGGAACGTGAAGGAACACTCGATCTGGATAACGTTGGAATTTATGGCGGAAGCTATGGAGGATTTATGGCTCTGTATGCCGTTACCGACAAGCCGGACCGTTTCCATGCCGCGGCGGCCCTTCGAAAAGTTACCAATTGGGAAAATTACTACTACGCAAATCCGTGGTACACCCTGCCACGTCTGGGACACCCTGATGAAGACCGGGAGCATTACGATCGAAGCTCACCTCTGACGTACGCCTCTGAGCTGGAGCATCCCGTTATTCTGCTCCACGGGCTGAAGGATGATAATGTAGGTGCGCAGGATGCCTTTCAGTATGCCGAAGAGCTGATCCAAAGCGGCAATACAAATTTCGAAATGATGATCTACCCAT
The DNA here is from genome assembly GCA_007129085.1 of Balneolaceae bacterium. Taxonomy (GTDB): domain Bacteria; phylum Bacteroidota; class Rhodothermia; order Balneolales; family Balneolaceae; genus SW132. Next base: position 2,664 of record SKWF01000096.1, read on the forward strand.
CCGAGCGTCACGGTTTTACCAGCCCCCACTCTTGGTATGATGAATACCTGCGAATCTTCAACTTCTTTGAGGAGCATTTGAAATAATTATAGAATCATTTATTTAATAGAATTCAGAAGCGCCGGATGATTTAATTGTCCGGCGTTTTTAATTTGTTGTATCTTAAAAAGTAGAGAAAGTTGAATTATACTGCGCAACGATTTAGGGAGAACTGCGTAGAAGAGATTAAATGGCTGGATGAGTATTTGGTAGCTAAATAGTAGAAATGGAGATAGAGATGAACCCAAAAACCACCATATATAAAATCAGTTTAACACTGGCATTTGTTGGCTTGATGATAACTGCCACTCCATCAGCATCTGCTCAGTCATCAGGAGAGATTATACGCGAGATGGAGGATTTGATGCGTGGAGAATCAAGTCGGGCTGAAGTGACTATGCGGATTGAGCGTCCCCGCTACAATCGCGATATCACCATGAAGACGTGGGCTCTCGGGGATGATTTTTCGATGATACTGATTACCGCTCCGGCACGCGATGAAGGGACAACTTTTCTTCAGCGTCGCAATGAAATTTGGAACTACCAACCTTCCATTGACCGAACTATTAAAATGCCTCCCTCAATGATGTCGCAGTCGTGGATGGGCTCGGATTTTACGAATGAAGACCTGGTTCGCGAAAGCTCTATGATTGATGAATACGAGCACCGAATTCTTCGGGAGGAAGAGTATAATGGGTACGATACATGGGTGCTGGAACTGATCCCCAAACCTGATACTCCGGTAGTCTGGGGCAAGGTGCTAATTTGGGTTGAAAAAGAGAATTATATGCAGCTGCGGATAGAGAATTTTGATCAGCGAGATGAGCTGGCAAACACCGTAGAGCTAAGTGAGATTAAAGAGATGGATGGCCGGCAAATCCCAACCAGGATGGTAATGATACCGGCTGATAAAGAGGATCAGCGAACAATTATGACATACAACCGGATTGAGTTCAACGTGGGACTGGAAGAGTCGTTCTTTACGCAGCAAAATATGAGAAGAGTTAGGTGACAGTTTTACAGTTATCAGTGTCAACAGTGTGTCAGAGAATTTTTTTAAATGAATTACCGAATACATTGAAATATTGTTGCCACTGATAACTGACACACCGGGAAACTGTTGGCACTGACACACTGATAACTGATGCACTGTTTATTTTCTTGATTTGTTTATAATCGTATATAGAATTTTAGCTAATTCATCGGCATCATCATGCATACTCTTAAAAGTTTTTAGATCAATGAAATCTGTGTCTTTTAAAAGTGATAGCCAATACTTCGTTTCTAAACACTCTTTATATGAGATAGAAAGCTTGGCTGAAAAATCGGCTTTAGAAATGGCACCATTGGCTTCAGAAATATTTGCGCCAATACTGGTACCACTGCGGAGTAACTGTTTTGATAAAATAAACTCTTTTTTTTCATTACTTAAATATTGATAGGATTTCACGATTCGAATCGCAAACGCATATGATTTTTTATAAAGATTATTATCCATGACAGAAAAATTTAAAAGTTATCGGTTCAACTACTTATATGAACCTGTAATACTCTAAACCTTACAGTTTTTTTAACTGTCACACTGTTGGCACTGAAAACTGACACACTGAAAAAAATGTACCTAAAACTTGCCTGGCGAAATATCTGGAGGAATAAGCGGCGAACGCTGATTACAATCAGCTCGATTATGTTTGCCGTGGTGTTTGCTCTTTTCCTGGAGTCGCTGGAACGGGGTGCGCACGATACGATGATCGAAAATATGACCCGCTTCCATACCGGCTACATGCAGGTTCAGGATTACAGGTTTGAAAATGAACCTTCGCTGGATAACACATTTTTATATAGTGATGAACTTTCTGACAGAATCTCCGGGGCGGAACAGGTTGAGTACACTATACCGCGCATAGAAACTTTTATGCTTGCGGCCGGCGCCGATATTACGCGGGGAGCTTTTGTGCTGGGAATAGATGTAGAACGAGAAGATCGGCTGAATAACCTGAAGGACCGGTTAACGGAAGGGCGTTTTTTTGAACCGGGTGATGGAACAGTGGTTGTTAGTGAGGGCCTGGCCAACCGCCTGGAGTTAACAGTGGGTGATACACTTGCGCTGTTGGGGCAGGGACGCTTTGGGATGACCGCATCAAACCTGTACGAAATTTCCGGGTTGATGCACCACCCTACCCGCGAAATGAACAACCAACTTGTATACATGTCGCTGCCGGATGCACAGTGGCTACTGTCTGCCGAAGACCACATTACGGCACTTCTTGTAACTCCCAATCGAACGCGTGATGTAGAGCGGGTAGCAGAGATGTTGCCATCGGTTTTGCAGGATGATGAACTGGTTGTTAAAACGTGGAGAGAAATGATACCGGAGCTGGTGGAGGCACTGGAGTTTGATCAAGCTCAGACCCGGCTTATGATGGGAATACTTTACGTGGTCATTGGTTTTGGAATTTTCGGCACCATATTAACCATGACCCTCGAGCGGCTTAGAGAGTTCGGAATTTTACTCTCAGTGGGGATGAAGCGTATAAAGCTGGCATTTGTGGTATTTATCGAAACGTTTTTCATTACCATTTTGGGAGTATTAGCCGGTTTCGGTTTGGGAATTTTTCCCATTCTCTACTTTCACTTCAACCCAATTGTTCTTGGCGGAGATATGGAAGATCTGGTGGCGGAGTGGGGAATTGAACCGGTAATGCCCGCGGCAATAGCCCCCGATATATTTCTTCGTCAGGGGGTCATTATTTTTATACTCACAACCCTTATTTGCCTGTATCCAACCATAAAAATATTAACTCTTAAGATACTTGATGCATCAAAAGCATAGTGTAACGCGCAAAGTGCATAGCGAAACAGTCTACTTAAATTGAAATCATTTAAACTAAATTTAAAAGATGAGAAAATTCAGATTTGAAGATTTAGAAATTTGGCAGGATTCAATTTCTTTAACTGATCATTTATTGGATATTGCTGATGAGTTGGAAACGAGAAA
>SKWF01000233.1 GCA_007129085.1 Balneolaceae bacterium
AAGATCTCCTTCGCGCTCGGTAATCAACACCTTTCCGTCCGGTAAAAATGCCATGCCCCACGGGGTTCCCAACCCTGTCACCACGGTTTCAACCACAAAATTCAGCTCTTCGGTTTGATGAATGTCGCCATTTACATCCGGCTCCGAAAAGTACTGTACGGCGGCAGATTCATCATCTCCATCACCGTTGCCATTATCATCACCGTTATCATCATTCCCATTTTCATCACCGTCATCGCTATCGTCACAGTTTTCTCTCTTGCAAAGGAAAATTACAGTGATGTTGGTTTCATTCAATACACTAACCAGGATAGGATTATCTCCACTTTCTCCTTCATCGGTAAATACCCAATCATCCTCACTTTTCCATTTAGAAAACTCCCAATCTTCTTCCGCAATGGCAGTTAGTTCCCTGTTATTTTCCGAAACTATTTCTTCGGTAACAGATCCTTTTCCAATAATTTCAATTACTAATGTATCAAATGCGAATACGGCGGTTACGTTTTTTTCTTCATCAATATTAATTTCTATTGGATTTTCTGCTTCATCTATATCTCCCTCCCAATGTGAAAACCTCCATTCACCGGCAGGGGTAGCTGTAAGCTCTACAATTGTGCCTTCAGGATAATCTGTAGTCTTCTCCCGGACAACTCTTTCACTTACAGCGCCCTCTCCTTCAATATTAACTGTCAACGGATATGTACGCTCTGTGAACAGAGCCGCAATATCTTTGTCACTATCCATTGTCACACTAACAGGGTTAGTAATTCCGGTGTGATCCCCGGTCCATTCAGAAAAAACCCAACCATCATTCGGTGTAGCGGTTATCTCAACAGATGTCCCTTCTTCATACTCTTCAGAGGCCGGGCTGACAGTTCCCGCCTCGCCGGGATCGACACCAACAACAAGCCGGTGCATCGCCATTGTATCATCCGTACCGGATGGAGAACCGTCTGAGCACGAAACAATAATGGATAGACATAGAGTGGCAATTAATAAATAGTTGATATTACTCATAGTTTAGTCTCTCTTATCTCTTGATTTTTTACAGAACAAGTATTTATATGCAAATATACTTAACAATATACATAAAGATATGTATATATTACGGCGCAAAAATTTAAACTCGAAAAACAGTATAACGGAAATAACAGCTTACCTGTATAAACTCCGCAGACTTAGTTTCTTACAGTCTTTTCGCTACAGCCGGTGGATAAGCAAACAGATCATCGAACTTGAAATTCAGATAGGCGAACTGCTCAAATTCGTGTCCAATTTTGAAAATGTTGGACAAATATGGACCAACTCAATCAAAAAAAGCCACCCTGATTGCTCAAGGTGGCTTTTAAGTACGCCCGTAGGGAGTCGAACCCCAAACCTTCTGATCCGAAGTCAGATGCTCTATCCAGTTGAGCTACGGGCGCAGATAACATCAATAAAAATTCTACAGTAGTACACCCGCCAAGATTCGAACTTGGAACCGCCTGATTCGTAGTCAGGTACTCTATCCAGTTGAGCTACGGGTGCATTTCCAATATGTAAAAGTAACAAACTATTTATATAACCGCGCTCGAACCCGGAACCGTCCCGACGCTTCGGGATACTCTATCCGGTTGAGCTACGTGCATCAGTAACGAGTGCATTTTCCAATGCAGAACCCAAAGTTACGCTTTTTCCTTTTTCAACTCAACCAACAACTGTAAATTGATTATGTTATTTGCAATTAATTTACTTCATCAGCCCTGACACCATGGAAACATCCACTTTTACTTTTTCAGATCTTGCCGGCAATACCCTTTTTGCACGAAAATGGATGCCGGACAGCCGAAAACCGGTCGCCATCATCCAAATCATTCATGGACTTGCCGAACATAGCAAACGGTATACCCATTTTGCAAAATTCTTAACCAACCTCGGGTACGGAGTGATGGCACACGATCATCGCGGACACGGAGAAACCGACCCCGAACAGCTTGGCTACATTCCCAATGAGGATGGTTTTCACCGCATGACCAAAAATATCCTCGATTTTTCCAATGTGATTAAAGAAGAATACCCCGATCTGCCAAAAATTCTATTTGCCCACAGTATGGGATCATTCCTTACCCAGCGGTACATGCAGCTGTTTGATGATCGCCCTGCAGGAATCATCTACTCCGGAAGCAACGGCAAGCCACCCGTTCATCTGCCGGCCGGGATTGCGCTCTCTTCCGTAATTTCAAAAATCTACGGCCCTGATTACAAAAGTGAATTTATCCACTATATCACCTTTAAACCGTACAACGACCATTTCAAGCCAAATCGAACGGTCGCAGACTGGCTTTCTCGAGACAATCAAACCGTAAACTCTTATATCAGAGATCCCAAATGTGGATTTATTCCGTCTGCCTCTTTCTACAACCATTTTTACAGAGGATTGAAAACTCTCCACAATCACACTCCTTTTGCGAGTCATGACAGGGATATACCAATTCTTGTGATTTCAGGCACACAAGATCCCGTATCCAATATGGGGAAGGGAATAAAAAACCTGGAGAAGATTCTCAGGGGTGATGGAGTTTCTGACCTTACCGTAAAACTATATGACGGAGCACGTCATGAATTGCTTAATGAAATCAACCGAGATGAGGTAATGGATGATATTAAAGAGTGGATAAGCAGACTTTAAAACAAGACACGCGAAGTTTTTAAAACTTCGCGTGTCTGACTACATGGCAAACTGAACGTAAAAGTTAATTAACCGCCCACCTCCTTTTTTTTGATCTATCTCCCGTTCAAGTATATTACCGGTCATCAATCCTCAACCAACTACTAAACCTTTTCGCACCATGAAATTATCAATTACAGCACTTTTAACTACAATGCTCCTCTACTCAGGTGCACTTTTTGCACAAGATGGCGACGAGTGGACATCCCTCTTTAATGGAGAAGATCTATCCGGTTGGATTGTACCTGAAGGTGACGGCGGCCACTGGCAAGTGAAGGACGGTGTGATCGATTACGACGCCATGAGTCAGGCCGAAGGCGACAAAAATCTCTGGACCGAAGAGGAGTTTGGCAATTTTCAACTGCAGATCGATTGGCGGTTAACCGACACTCCATTTGTCAACGAAAATGTGATGCTAATACGGCCTGATGGTACTCCCCAGCTCGATGAAAACGGCGAAATTATCCGAATTGCCATGCCCGATTCCGACTCCGGAATCTACCTGCGCGGAATGCCAAAAGCACAGGTGAATATCTGGAGCTGGCCTGTTGGTTCCGGCGAAGTTTGGGGATACCGAACTGACCCCGATATGCCGGCTGAAGTTGTTAGCGGAGTGACACCAAAAACCATGGCAGACAACCACATTGGTGAGTGGAACACATTTAAAATCACCATGTATGATGATCGCCTGACGGTAGTGCTGAACGATGTGTTGATTATCGATAACGTGCAACTTCCCGATGTAGATGAAAAGGGGCCTATTGCCCTGCAGCACCACGGCCACAAAGAGGATGGAGAGTGGGCAAGTTCGCCATCGCTCGTGCAGTTTAAAAACATCTACATTCGTGAACTCGACTAATCTATACTGACTTCTCCACCCAATTAGTCACCGGTTTACGGTAAGTAAGAAATTATAAAGGCACGTTGAGTTTCAAATACTCAGCGTGCCTTTTTTGTTAATGCTCGGTAACCAAGTTAATTGACAAAATCTTTCTCTTTAGATTTTGCAAACTCAGCTTCGGAAGGCCGCACCGTCAATACCGGTTTTTTGATATGCTGAATCACTTTTTCGGCAACAGACCCCAGGAACATATGGGCAAACCCTCCGTAGCCGTGCGTTGCCATAACAACCAAGTCACTGTTCTTTTCAGCGTAACTTTCAATCGAGTAGTGAGCCGCAAACCCGGTTTTGATTTTCGTTTTTAGATGTATCGGCCGCATCTCTTCATCAGCCTGAACCATCAATGTATCCTCAAACAACTTATCCTTTCTTTCAAGCTGAATGCCACCCTTTTCCCGATTTTTGAGAAATCTGGTAAGTCTGCTCATAACATTCAGATATACATCATCATCCAGTATTTGCTCCGGGGTATAATATGCGGTTTCTGCCAATCCGACATTTGTAACTACTACATACAACAGGGTAATATCGGCACCAAATGCTTCTGCAAATACCGCTGCTTTATTAATAGCGGTAAACGAAAGGTCTGAACCGTCAGTCGGTACCAAAATCTCCTTTATACCTTCTATAGTCATCCCCTTTTCAACAGAAAGAACAGGCACCGGTGATCTCCTGATAGTGTGCCGAGTTGTACCGCCTCGTTTCATTTTGGTTTGATGGCTTCCCGTCGATCCCATCACAACCAGGTCATACGGCTTTTTACGCAAATGCTCCATTAGCGCATCCGATGGTTTCCTGTCGGTTTGAACAAAATATTCACCGCGTACCTCTTCATCAAAATCCCTCATTGCACCCGCAACTTTCTCCCTTGCCTCAGAAATCATTAATTCTGTGTACTCTTTTTCCCTATCGGTTTCCAAAAACCTGACGTAGTACCTGATGGACGGGGCAATGTGAATGATATCAATTTGCGCTTCAAACTTTAGCGCCAGTTTATGGGCAATGGAATAGGCTGCCTCCGCACCTTCTGAAAAATCGGTTGGTAACAATATTCGTTTAATAGGTTTCATATCGGCTCTCGGTTAAATTTAAAGTCAATTTTTTCTCTTATTCCTCAATCATCCAGCAGGTAATCAATCCGCTCTATTACATTTTCGTATGCCTCATCATGGGTTTCCCCCTCTGCGGTAAGCTGCTTCCCGTTTTTATCAACCACAGTCACTTCTATGCCAAAAGCTTTCTCTTTCCCTGCCTGTACGTTAAACCCTCGATACCCTTCATTCTTCAGCTTATTAACTCTTTCATGAAGGTTCGATTCTTGCAGACTATCAAATTGTTCATCCATAATGCTCTCTGTTTTATTACGATTATTTACTTCTTTAGTACAATTACGGCAGAAATTACTCCAATTGCCATAGTCGAATTACCTATAACTGTGTAATCGTTTTTCTTACAAATCGGAAATAGAAGATCTCTTGAGAAATAGTCATCATAATAAGACACGCGAAGTCTTTGTTGACTTCGCCTGTCTGAAATAATTCCCTAACAAAAAAGCCCGCCAGGTTTGAGCATCCTGACGGGCTTGAATATATATCGTAAAGAAATCAGTACTTATCGACTGTTCCGCTGATCTACTTTCTCGCGATATTTTTTATAGAGATCGCGGTGAGCATCATTCATATCAATTTTACGACCTTCGATATAAGCTTGCTCCACCTGCGTGCTGTACTCCAGCGGGTTGCCCGTGGTGATCAACAGCGTGGCATCTTTACCGTTCTCCAGTGACCCCACTCGTTCCTCAATTCCCAGAATTTCTGCCGGAGATAGTGTTACCGCTCGCAGGGCTTCATCGGCATCCAATCCGTAGGCTGCAGATGCACCCGCTTCCCATGGCAATCTAAATGCGTAAGGTGCGCTGGATCCACCCGCAATCGCAAACGTAACGCCTGCATCATGCAGTTTCGACGGCAAGCTGTAACGGTCATCATACCCTTCCCAGGCACGATTTGGCGACGTCAATACCGATGTAATAATCACGGGAATATCCTTTCTCTCAAGGTGACCCGA